>NZ_JBHXNU010000013.1:14297-23435 GCF_042719255.1 Rhodococcus sp. NPDC058532 | reverse complement strand
GAAGGATGGGGTGGCGGAGGTAGGTCAACCATGAAAAACCACACAAAGGGGGGAGGGGGCACCAACGGGGGGGGCCCTCCCCTCCCCCCCTCCTCCCCGCCCGCCCCGGAGCCCCCGAAACGCCGCCGCGACTGGCGGCCGATGTACCTGATCGCCCCCACGATGGTGATCCTCGCGATCGTCATCGTGTACCCGGTGGTCAAGGCGCTGATCCTGTCGTTCCAACGCAATCCCGGCGTCGACCCGGACACCGGACGGTTCGTGCAGGGCGGCTTCGCCGGGCTCGACAACTACCTGCTGTGGCTCACCGGCAACTGCGGCGAGGGCCGCGGCACCTGCCCGCCGGGCACCCTCGGCGCCGACTTCTGGCCCGCGGTCGGGGTCACGGCGCTGTTCACCGTCGCGATCGTCGGGATCTCCACCGTGCTCGGGCTGTGGATGGCCACGGTCATGAGCCGCAGCTTCGTCGGCCGATCCTTCCTGCGGGCGAGTGTGCTGATCCCGTGGGCCATCCCGACCGCGGTCACCGCCAAGCTGTGGTTCTTCATCTTCGCCGAGAACGGCATCGCGAACCGCCTGCTCGGCACCGACATCGCCTGGACCACCGATCCGTGGGCGTCCCGGTTCGCGGTGATCATCGCCGACGTGTGGAAGACGACGCCGTTCATGGCGTTGCTGATCCTCGCCGGCCTGCAGATGATCCCGCAGGACGTCTACGAGGCGGCCCGGGTGGACGGGGCCTCCGCGTGGCAGCGGTTCACCCAGATCACGCTGCCCCTGGTCAAGCCGGCACTGATGGTCGCGATCCTGTTCCGCACCCTTGACGTGCTGCGGATCTACGATCTCCCCGCGATCCTCGGCGGCACCTCCGGCTCCACCCCGATCTCGACCGTCGCGATCCTCACCGTCGCGGACATTCGGCAGAACAACTATCAGAGCGCGTCCGCGCTGTCGACGCTGATCTTCCTCGGCATCTTCGCGGTGGCGTTCGTCATGGTGAAGTTCCTCGGCGCCAACGCGGTGCGCACGCAGGACGAGCAGCGCAAGGGCGGTGATCACTGATGGGCCGGCACAACGTCCCGGACGGTGACGCGGCCGGAGTCACCGAGCGTGGCCCGTCCGCCCCGTACGAACGGTTCACCGACGAGGTCCCGAACTATTCGATGGAGACGACGGTGATTCCCGCCATCGCCGTGCTGGAGGAGCCGGACCTCGAGGTCCCGGAGACCGCAGCCGCGGTGCGCAGGCGCAGGCCGCTGGGGCCCGCCGTCCGCAACTACGTCGGGGTGATCGTCATCCTGGTGTGGGGTCTCGCCCCGTTCTACTGGATGGTTGTCACCGCATTCCGGGACAGCGCGTTCACCTTCGACACCACCCCGTGGCCGACGCACCTGACGCTGGACAACTTCCGGGACGCGCTCGCCACCGACAAGGGCAACGACTTCCTCGCGGCCATCGGCAACAGCATGATCATCAGCGCGGTGACCACGGCGGTCGCCCTGCTGCTCGGCGTGTTCACCGCATACGCATTGGCGCGCATCCAGTTCCGCGGCAAGTACGTGGTCACCGGGATCATTCTCGCCGCGTCGATGTTCCCCACTGTCGCGCTGGTGACACCTCTGTTCCAGCTGTTCAGCGACATCGGGTGGATCGGGCAGTATCAGGCGCTGATCGTGCCGAACATCTCGTTCGTGCTGCCGCTGACCGTGTACACGCTCACCTCGTTCCTGTCCGACCTGCCGTGGGAGTTGGAGGAGGCCGCGCGGATCGACGGGGCATCCCGCGGGCAGGCGTTCCGGCTGGTGATCCTGCCGCTCGCGGCGCCTGCCCTGTTCACCACCGCGATCCTCGCGTTCATCGCGACGTGGAACGAGTTCCTCCTCGCGAGCCTGCTGTCCAACGACAGCACCGAACCGGTGACCGTCGCGATCGCCCGATTCGAGGGCCCGGACGCGTTCAGTCAGCCGTACGCGGCGATCATGGCGGCGGGCACCCTGGTGACGATCCCGCTGGTCATCATGGTGCTGATCTTCCAGCGCCGCATCGTCTCCGGCCTGACCGCGGGCGGCGTGAAGTCGTGACCGAGGCCAGACAGCTGGCGCGGCGGCGGCAGCAACTGGAGATGCTGATCGGGGTGCTCGGCTTCTTCACGGTGATGGCGTTCCTCGCGGCGGCGGCGGGCATCGTCCGCGGCGATGCCGGGGCGGTGCCCTCACTCGTGCTGCTCGGCTGCGTCGCCGCGCTCGGCGTCGCCGTCCGGACCTGGCGCCGCACCCGCTGACGCCGAGGCAACACGCGGGGTGGTCTCGCGGTGATGGACCTCGGCGCCGGGTGATGCCACGATGCCCGAGGACGGATTGTTTGCTGCCCGTCTGCCGGCCGAGCCCACGGGAGCATACGTGTGAGTCCATCGCCTGGAGCCACCCCGGAATCGACGACGCCCCCGGACGACGGCGACGGCGGTGCTGAGGCGGGCCCGCCGCGGGGGCGGCGCAGGCTGCTGTGGGTGGCGCTGACCCTGGTGGTGCTGCTGATCGTAGCGCCGGTGGTGGCGTTCGCGATCGGCTACTCGAGGGCGGTGGTGCCACGGCCGTCGGACATGCGGACCAACCAGGTGTCCACCATCGTCGCCGCCGACGGCTCCCCGATCACCACGATCGTCCCCCCGGAAGGCAACCGCACCGAGGTCGCGATCGACGCGATACCCGAGCACGTGCGGATGGCGATCCTCTCGGCGGAGGACCGCAACTTTTACACCAATCCGGGCTTCTCGATCAGCGGCTTCGTCCGCGCCGCGCGGGACAATGTGCTCGGCAAGGACAGCGCGGGCGGCGGCTCCACGATCACCCAGCAGTACGTGAAGAACACCCTGGTCGGCGCCGACCGCAACGTGGTCCGCAAGATGCGCGAGTTGGTGATCGCATCGAAGATGGCGCGACAGTGGTCGAAGGACGACATCCTCGCCGCCTATCTCAACACCATCTACTTCGGCCGCGGCGCATACGGGATCGCCGCCGCGTCGAAGGCGTTTTTCGGGAAACCGGTCGGCGAGCTGACGGTGTCCGAGGGCGCGGTGCTCGCGTCCGTGATCCGCAGCCCGTCGTCGCTGGATCCGGAGACCAATTCCGCTGCCGCGCAGTCGAGGTGGCAGTACGTCCTCGACGGCATGGTGGACATGGGGGTGCTGTCCCCCGCGGACCGGAAGGCGCAGCAGTTCCCTGCCGTCGCACCGTTGGCGCAGCTCGACGACGCGGGCGCCGCACGCGGGCCGGAGGGGCTGATCCGGGCCCGCGTTCTCGCGGAACTGGCGGCGTCCGGAATCAGTGAGCGGGAGCTGAATACCGAGGGTCTGCGGATCACCACCACCATCGACCCGGCGGCGCAGGCCGCCGCGGTCGACGCCGTCGCCGAGACGCTCGACGGGGAGCCGCCGGAGCTGCGGACCGCGGTCGTGTCGATCGACCCGAGATCCGGTGCGGTGCGGGCCTACTACGGTGGGGCGGACGGCGCCGGGTTCGACTTCGCGCAGGCGCCACTGCAGACCGGGTCGGCGTTCAAGGTGTTCGGCCTCGCCGCCCTGCTCGACGAGGGCCGGGGGCTGCAGACCCCGTTCGACTCGGCACCGCTGACCGTCGGCAACGTCGAGATCGGCAATGTGGAGGGCGAGTCCTGTGGCCGGTGCACGATCGCGGAGGCACTGAAGAGGTCGCTGAACACCAGCTTCTACCGGATGACGCTGTCGCTGGACGGCGGGCCGCAGAAGATCGCCGACATCGCGCACGCCGCGGGCATTCCGCGGGAGATCCCCGGCGTCGTCGGCACCACGCTCAGTGAGGACGGCGGGCCGCCGGAAAACGGAATCGTCTTGGGCCAGTACCAGACCCGGGTGATCGACATGGCGTCCGCGTACGCGACGCTCGCGTCGTCCGGGATGTATCGGGCGCCGTTCTTCGTGCAGCACGTCGTCACCGCGGAGGGTCGCGTCCTGCTGGACCGGGCACCGGATCCGGGGCAGCAGCGGATCCCGGCGCCCGTCGCGGACAACGTGACCCAGGCGATGATGCCGATCGCGTCGTACTCGCGGGGGCACGCGCTTGCGGGTGGGCGGCCGTCGGCGTCGAAGACCGGGACCGCGCAGCTCGGGGACACCGGAATGAACAAGGACGCCTGGATGGTCGGGTACACGCCGTCACTGTCCACGGCCGTGTGGGTGGGCACCGAGCAGTCGCAGCCGATCGTGACCCGGTGGGGTGGCTCGGTGTACGGCGCCGGGCTGCCCGCCGACATCTGGAAGTCGACGATGGACGGCGCCCTCGACGGCACCGACTGGGAGGCGTTCCCGTGGCCGAAACCGATCGACGGGCAGGCCGGGGTGCCCGCCTCGTCGGGATCGACGGCCGCGACCGCAGCGACATCGGCGGCGGGCGGGCGCGCGGCGACTGGTCAGGCGCCGGTCCGGGTGCCGGTCGCGGATGTGCCTGCGCCGCAGCAGGTGCCGCAGCCCGCGTCGCCGGCGCCGCTGCAGATCGACGTGCCCGCGCCCCCCGCCCCCGTCGCTCCCCCGCTGCCGCGGTCGGTGGAAATCCTGCCCGGCGTGGTCATCCCGCTGCCCGGCTGACCCGGCGACCGCGGCTAGCCTCGACTCCGTGACCGCGACGACCCCCGACCTCCGACCGACCCAACGGCGCATCGTGCTCACGCTGTCGTTGGCGCAACTGTGCAGCGGTATCGGCAACGGTGCCGCGTTGGCGATCGGTTCGCTGATGGCGGTGGAGTTGACCGGCAGCGACGCGTACGCGGGCGCGGTGACGACGGCGTTGTCGGTGGCCGCGTCCCTCGCCGCCCTGCCGCTGGCCGGACTGGCGATGCGGCGCGGCAGGCGCACCGCGTTGATGTCCGGGCTCGGGCTCGCCGCGGTGGGGGCGGTCGCGATGATCCTCGCCCCGGTGCTCGGGTCGTTCGCGGTGCTGCTGCTCGGCGGCGCGCTGCTCGGGGTCGGCAACGCGGCGAACCTGCAGTCCCGGTTCGCCGCCACCGATCTCGCGACACCCGCCCACCGCGGCCGGGACCTGTCGATCGTGGTGTGGGCGATCACCATCGGTGCGGTGGCGGGACCGAACCTGATCCGCCCCGGGGCGGCGCTCGGTGAGTTCCTCGGCCTGCCCGAGATGTCGGGGCCGTTCCTATTCTCTCTCGCGGGCATGCTGATCGGTGTCGTCGTGCTCGCGGTGGGGTTGCGACCCGACCCGCTGCTCACCGCGCGGGCGGTGGGCGGGGTCAGCGGCGGAGCGTCGCGGCCGTCGCTGGTCGACGGGCTACGCACCGCGGCCCGGTCCTGGCCAGCGACGCTGGGCATCGTCACCCTGGTCGCCGCGCACGTGGTGATGGTGGCGGTGATGTCGATGACCCCGGTGCAGCTGCGGGAACTCGATCACGCGGCGGGGGCGCAGCATTCGTCGGCGGACACGCTCGCCGTCATCGGCTTCGTGATCTCGCTGCACATCGCCGGGATGTACGCGCTCTCCCCGGTGATGGGGTGGTTGACCGACCGGTTCGGCCGGTTGCGGACCATGCTGCTCGCCCAGGTGCTGCTGGCGGCGGCCGTGCTCTGCGCCGGGGTCGGCGCCGACAGCCGCACCTGGGTGACGGTCGGTCTGGTGCTGCTCGGGCTCGGCTGGTCGGCGGCCACCGTGTCCGCGTCGACGTTCGTGGCCGAGAGCGTGCCGCCGGAGCGTGCCGTCCTGGTCCAGGGCGTGTCCGACGCGGTGATGGGCGCCGCGGGCGCGGTCGGCGCCGCAACCGCCGGGATGGTGCTCGCCGTCGGCGGCTACCTCGGGGTGAACCTGGTCGGGGCGGTGACCGTCGCGGTGGTCGCCGTGCTGATCGTCGCCACGATGACCCGGACCCGAACCCGGCCGCTGGCGTGAAATCGGCAGAAGGACCGCTACGCTCGGTCACCGGGACCAGCAGTCGGGCAGCAGCGGGAGGTCGAGCGGTGGGCGCCAACACACAGCGCAGGAACATTCTGATCACCGGCGCCAGCTCCGGGCTCGGGCGGGGCATGGCCCGCGAGTTCGCGGCGCGCGGACGCAATCTCGCCTTGGCGGCGCGGCGCACCGACCGGCTCGAGGAACTGCGCGACGAACTGCTGACCGCGCACCCGGGCATCACCGTCGCGATCCGTACCCTCGACGTCAACGACCACGACGACGTGTTCACGGCGTTCACGGAACTCGACGCCGAGCTCGGCGGCCTGGACCGGGTGATCGTCAACGCCGGACTCGGCAAGGGACAGCCGTTGGGCACCGGGTACTTCCGGGCCAATGCCGCGACCGCGTCCACCAACGTCCTCGGCGCGCTCGCCCAGGCCGAGGCGGCGCTGGAACTGTTCCGCCCGCGCCGCGCCGGGCACCTGGTGCTGGTGTCGTCGGTGAGTGCGGTGCGCGGGATGCCGCGCAACCTGACCACCTACGCGGCCTCGAAGGCCGCGGTCGCCTCGCTCGGCGAGGGCCTGCGGGCGGACCTGGCGGGCAGCGGAATCGCGGTGACCACGCTGCTGCCCGGGTTCATTCGGTCGGAGATGAACGAGAACATCAAGAAGGTGCCGCTGATCGTCGACACGGAGACGGGCTGCCGGGCAATGGTGAAGGCCATCGAACGCGAGGCGCACCGGGCCGCGGTGCCGGGCTGGCCGTGGGCGCCGCTGTCCGTCGCGATGCGGGTCCTTCCGCTGTCGGTCGTCGCGAGGATGACCTGATCCCGCGCCCCCGCACCCGGCTCCAGCATTGAATGGGGGTTCATGTGCCATCCGCCGCGGGCGAATGACACATGAACCCCCATTCATCGGAGCGGGAGGGCGACTACGGCACCGGCGGCGACTTCATCTGTCCGAGCAGGACGCGGGCCGCGTCCTTGGCCTGCGCGGCAGGGGTTGGTGACCCCGAGATCGCGGCGGTGGCCATCGCGCCATTGGCGAGGAGCGCGAGCTGATCGGCCAGCCCCTCCGGCCGGTCCGCCGCGCGGACGAGGTCGCGCAGACAGTCGAGGAAGGCCGCCTTGTGGGTGCGGGCGATGTCGGCGACGACGGCGTTGCTGCCGCCTAGCTCACCGAAGGTATTGATGAAGGTGCATCCGCGGAAGTCGTCTCGGCGGAACCAGTCGTCCAGGTAGTCGAACACTCCGAGGATCCGCTCGCGGGGGTCGGCGTACGGCGCGAGGAAGCCGACGATCTCGTCGCGCACCGCGTGGTCGCGCCGCCGCAGCATCGCCTCGACAAGCCGCTCCTTCGACGGATACAGCTGGTAGAGCCGTTTGAGGGAGACGCCCGAGCGGGTACGGATCGCGTCCATTCCCACGGCCTGGACGCCGTGCTCGTTGAACAGCTCCTCCGCGGCGTCGAGCAGTCGCACATCGGCAGTGTCCGAATCCATTTCGCCTCACCCCTTGCATGGAGAACCAGCGTTCTCTACTGTACACCCCAGCGGGAGAACGACCGTTCTCTCCTTGAGTGGTCACGGAGGGCTCATGTCCAGCTTCGACACCCGACATCGCACGACACTCGTGGACGGCCGTGAGGTCTTCTATCGCGAGGCAGGAGATCCGAGCCGGCCCACAGTGGTTCTGTTGCACGGATTTCCGACCAGCTCGCACATGTTCCGCAACCTGATGCCCGCCCTCGCGGACGAGTACCACCTGATCGCTCCGGACCACATCGGCTTCGGCCGGTCGGAGAGCCCCACGGTCGACGAGTTCGACTACAGCTTCGACCACCTCGCCGAGGTGACGGCCTCGTTGCTCGGCCAGCTCGGTGTCGACCGGTTCGCGCTGTACGTCCACGACTACGGAGCGCCGATCGGTTTGCGCATCGCCGCTGAGCACCCGGAGCGTGTCACCGCGCTGATCACCCAGAGCGGGAACGCCTACCGCGAGGGATTCACACCGTTCTGGGACGTGCTGTTCGCTCATGCGGGTGACCGGGAGGCGCACGAACCGGCGGTGCGTGAGCTCCTCGACGTTGCCGCGACGCGATGGCAGTACACCCACGGGGTCCCCGACGACCGGTTGGACCGGATCGCTCCCGAAACGTGGCTGACGGATCAAGCTGGCCTGGATCGTCCGGGTAACAAGGAGATTCAGCTTCAGCTGTTCTGGGACTACCAGTTCAACCTCGACCGGTATCCCCTGTTTCAGGAGTACTTCCGCACCCACCGGCCGCCGACCCTGGTGGCCTGGGGTCGGGACGACGAGATCTTCGGCTCGGCCGGGGCGGAGGCGTTCGCGGCGGACCTGCCGGACGCGGAGATCCACCTGCTCGACACCGGCCACTTCGCGCTGGAGACCCACCTCGACGAGATCGCCGGCCTGATGCGCGACTTCCTGCGGCGCACGGCCTGACTCGCCCCGACCCTTCCCGGAGGAATAGTGACGATGACCGTCCGCACCCGGGCCGCGGCCCTGATCGAGCAGCGGGGATCCGGCACGTCGGCGCTGTCGGCGGGCATCACGGCGCTGCTCGTCATCGTGTGCCTCGTCGCCGTCGAACGCCTGCTCGGACTGGAGGTGTTCGCCTTGCCGTTCGTGGCCTCGGCCGCGCTGATAGCGTTGGCGCCGAGCGCTCCCGCGGCCCGTCCGGGCGCCGTCCTGCGCGCCTACCCGGTCGCCGCGGTGGGAGCCATGCTGATCACCGCAGCCGTCGGAGCGTCCGAGGTGGCGGTGACCGCGTCGGCGGTGTGGGCGGTCATCGCGATGGCGGTCCTGCGCGCCCCGCACGTGCCTGCCGCGCTGTGCGCTGCCGGAATCGGGCTCACCGATCCGGGATTCGGCTACCTGGCGCACACCCTTGTGCCCGCCATGGCGGTAGTGGTCGCCGCGTCGGTGGCCGCAGGTCCCGCCGCTCGTGCGTCGCTGAGTCGCTGGGTTCGGCACCCGTGGTTCGCCGGTCGGCGTCGCCCGGCGACCTTCACCGGTTGAGGCGGATCCTGGACCACACTGCCGTGGGGTCGCCGGACGTCGCGCCGAAAACGACTGTGGCGGGGGGGGGGGGGTCTGGATCACCCCCCCCCACCCCCCGCCTCACCCTGCTGTTTTTGCCCCCTCCCCCCTCGCGGCAACTCCCCCCGGTGTAACAGACTTTCTTTT
>NZ_JBHXNU010000013.1:0-14287 GCF_042719255.1 Rhodococcus sp. NPDC058532 | reverse complement strand
GGGTGAGTCCTCGGACTCACCCACCGCCACAGTCGGCGCTGCAGTGCTGTTTCGATCAGGCCTCGATGATGAAGGCCTCGAGGTCGGCACGAGCCTTGTCGTCGGCCATCTGGATCGGCGGCGACTTCATCAGGTAGGCGGAGGCGGGGTAGACCGGTCCGCCGATGCCGCGGTCCTTGGCGATCTTTGCGGCGCGGACGGCGTCGATGATGATGCCCGCCGAGTTCGGCGAATCCCACACCTCGAGCTTGTACTCAAGGTTCAGCGGGGCGTCACCGAACGCGCGACCCTCGAGGCGGACGTACGCCCACTTGCGGTCGTCGAGCCACTCCACGTAGTCCGACGGGCCGATGTGCACGTTACGGTCGTGCACCTTGCCGGACAGCGGGCCGTTCAGGTTGGAGGTGACGGCCTGCGTCTTCGACACCTTCTTCGACTCGAGGCGCTCACGCTCGAGCATGTTCTTGAAGTCCATGTTGCCGCCGACGTTGAGCTGGTAGGTGCGGTCCAGCACGACACCGCGATCCTCGAACAGCTTCGCCATCACGCGGTGGGTGATGGTGGCGCCGACCTGCGACTTGATGTCGTCGCCGACGATCGGGACGCCGGCGTCCTTGAACTTCGCGGCCCACTCCGGGTCGGAGGCGATGAAGACGGGCAGCGCGTTGACGAACGCGACACCGGCGTCGATCGCGCACTGCGCGTAGAACTTGTCGGCCTCCTCGGAGCCCACCGGCAGGTAGGAGACGAGGACGTCGACCTTCGCGGCCTTGAGCGCGGCGACCACGTCGACCGGCTCGGCGTCGGAGACCTCGATGGTCTGCGAGTAGTACTTGCCGATGCCGTCGAGGGTCGGGCCGCGCTGGACGGGGACGTCGAGCGGCGGGACGTCGGCGATCTTGATGGTGTTGTTCTCGCTGGCGAGGATCGCCTCGGACAGGTCGAACCCGACCTTCTTGGCGTCGACGTCGAACGCGGCAACGAACTGCACGTCCCGCACGTGGTACTGCCCGAACTTCACGTGCATCAGGCCGGGGACGGTCGAGCTCTCGTCCGCATCCTTGTAGTACTGGACGCCCTGGACCAGGGACGAGGCACAGTTCCCCACGCCCACAATGGCCACGCGCACCGCGGTGCTGTTCTCACCCATGGTCGGGTTCTCCTTCTTTCTTGGGTAACGCTGTTGGTGTTTGCTCGGCCGCGATCAACTCGTTGAGCCACCGCACCTCTCGCTCGCTCGTCTCGAGTCCGAGCTGATGAAGCTGGCGGGTGTAGCGGTCGAGTGATCCGCTGGCTCGCCCGATCGCGTCGCGGAGCCCCTCGCGGCGCTCCTCGACCTGACGACGGCGCCCCTCGAGGATCCGCATCCTCGCCTCCGCAGGGGTGCGGCTGAAGAATGCGAGGTGCACCCCGAAGCCGTCGTCGGTGTAGTTCTGCGGGCCGGTGTCGGCCACCAGTTCGGTGAACCGCTGCCTGCCCGTGTCGGTCAGCTGGTAGACGCGGCGGGCGCGGCGCTTGACCGCCCCGTCCGGACCGGCGTCCTCGGCGATCAACCCGTCGGCCTGCATGCGGCGCAGCGTCGGGTAGAGCGATCCGTAGGAGAAGGCGCGAAAGGCGCCGAGCAGGCCGGTCAGCCGCTTGCGCAGCTCGTAGCCATGCATGGGTGACTCGAGGAGCAGCCCGAGAATTGCCAGCTCGAGCATTCGTGTCCACCTCCCCGGTCGTCCGAACCTAATCGCGTGATGCGACAACCAACTATATCGCAGCGATATAAACGATCGCGGGAACCGGCGCTGGTGTCTGCGACACGCCGTAGCGGATACCCGCCGATCCGGGTGGCCGGGGGGACGTCAATCGGGCGGGTACACCCGGAGGATCTCGCCGTCGAACCCGACGGTCATGAAGGTCGAGTACTCGACCGCATCGGTCACATAGATGGCGACCACGGGTTCGGCGAGCCGGTCGTTCGTGCCGAACTGGAACCGCACCTGGCTGACCTCGCCGTCCGGCAGGCGCAGCGTCTCCGGTGCACCGGCCACCAGCCGCGCGATCGCGGCGACGTCGACACCGCCGAGGTCGAGCGTCCGGGTGTCGCGTGGTCGGTCGGAATCGACTCCCCACGTATCGAATTCGCCGTCGTAGCTGTGGCCCACATACCTGCCCGGATCGGTGTCCGACCGCCGGTCGACCGCGCCGCGCTCCGGGAAGAGCAGCACCTCGTCGGCGAGCGTGTCCCCGAAGTGCGCCCGATAGTCCTCGATGAACCGCTGGATCCCGGCGCCGGTGGTGAGGTTCGGGACGTCGGGTGCGGACGACACCAGCCCGCTGGCGCAGGATCCGGCAAGCGCACCCACCCCGGCCGCTGCCGCGACCAGGCCCGCCGCGCCCGCCCACCGCCGCGGGCCACCGGGCCGCGGTACCCGCGGCCGACGGTCCGGCCGGACCACCGCCGACCCGGCGTAGCGCACCGGAATCTGCAGGTCGCCGACCAGCATCGCGAGTTGGTCGAACGTGACGGACCGCATCGCCCGGTCGGTGCGGGTGGCGTGTTCGGTGTCGGTCAGCTGACCCTCGGCGTGCGCGGCGTCGAGCAGCCCGCACGCCTCCACGCGGTCCACGTCCCGCGCCCGGATCCCGGTCGAGGTCATTGGTGCTCCTACTGTCCGAAGGGGTAGGCGCGATGCACCTCGCCCGCGAGCGTCGCGGTGAGGTGCCCGCTCTCGTCGAACTCGTTGCCGACATAGACGCTGATGAGCGGTCCGGCATCGGCGTCGGGCTCGACGGAGAGGTGGCTGATCGTGCCGCCGGGCACATTCAGCAGGGTCGGCGCCTCGGCCAGGATCCGGTCGAGTCCGGCCCGGTCGACGTCGGCCAGGTCCACGGTCGGCGTGTCCACCCCGCGGGTCGAGGGATCGCGGTCCGGCTCGAAGCCGTACCGATAGCTGTAGCTGAGCACCCGGTTCGGTTCCCGGGGCAGTGCCAGGGTGACGCTCCCGTGCTGCTCGAACAGGGTGAGCTCGTCGACCACGGTGTCCCCGAACGCGGCGCGGTAGTCGTCGACGAACTGGGCGAAACCCGCCGCGGTCCTGAGGTCCGGCGTCGCGATCACTCGGGGCGGCAGCGCAGCAAGGTCGACCGCGGTGACACCCGGTGCGGCGGGCAGGGCGGGTGCGTCGCCGCGGCCGGCGAACCAGAACGCGGCGATCCCGGCGACGACCGCGGCGGCCGTGGCCGCCGCGGCCGCCGTGCGGAAGCGGCGGGGCCGGGAGGCGGGATCGGGTGTCGCGCCCGCGGGCGGCAGCGAGGTGGTCGGGCGCGGCGGGGCGGCGTCCTGCAGATCCTCAACCAGGGAGTCGAGGTCGCCCAGGGTCCTGCCGTCGGTGAGCAGTTCGGCCCGCATCCGATGCTCGGCGGCGTCGAGTTGGCCGTCGGCGTAGCCAGCGTCGAGGAGCGCGAGCACGGCCGCCCGGTCGGCGTCGGTCGCGCGCGTCGACGGCGGATAGGGACGGGCCACGGCGGAATCCTAGTTCGACCGAACAGCCAGGGCGTTCCCGCCGTCGAGGCCGGCGACCAGGTAGCCGACGGCCTGGTTGCCGGTCCCGACGTAGACGGTGACGGTCGGCCGCCCCGAGTCGGCGACGAGGACGTGCCCGACGCGTCCCGCTGGCGCCCCGACCAGCGCGGGAGCCGCGGCGATCAGCCGCGCAACCCCGGCGGCGTCGATCCGCGTCAGGTCCACCACCGCGGCCCGCGGCGGCGACGGTTCGGTGCCCACCGGCCGGACGTCGCCGGCCACGTCGTGGACATCGACGCGTCCGGGGCTGCCCGCCCGGCGGGTCACCCGGGCCGCGTCGGGATACAGCGCCAGCGAGGTGGCCAGGGTGTCGCCGAATCGGGCGCGGTAGCGGGCGACCACGGCGGCGATGCCCGCCTCGGTGAACGGGTCGATCGGGGTCGCGCGATCCGGTGGGACCGTGACCGGCCGGACGGACGCGGTGTCGGCACCCGCGGCGGCCGGGGTGGATGGCGCGTCACCGGACCCGCGGACCGCGACGGTCAGCGTGGCGACCCCGGCGACCAGGGCGGCACCCGCCACCGCCGCGACGGCACCGAGGCGGCGGCCTCGGCCGATCGGATGCCGGGACGCGACCGCCGCGGGCAGCTGCAGGTCCGTGGTGAGGGACCGGAGGTCGCCGAGGGTGTCCGCGGCCGCGGCCATCGCGAGGCGGTCGTGGAATTCGCCTGCCCCGAGCTGCCCGTCGTCGTAGGCGGTGCGGAGCAACCCGCGGGTGCTGGTGCGGTCGGTGTCCCTGGCCCGGGTCGAATCGCGCAGCGGGGACACCCCGGAATCATAGGGGGGGTGCGGTCGCGGTCGATGTGTGTGGACGGTCACGCCGAGGACCGCGCCCACCTGCGTTTCCGCGGTGGGGGCCGGGATGATCGGCCGGATGACCCGCGACCGGAGGGGGTCGCCCACGTACTCTGGTCACCGTGCGATTGCAGCGGCAGGTGGTGGACTACGCCCTCCAGCGGCGATCCCTGCTGGCCGAGGTGTTCTCCGGCCGGACCGGGGTCACCGAGGTGTGCGACGCGAACCCCTACCTGCTGCGCGCGGCGAAGTTCCACGGCCAACCGTCGGAGGTGACCTGCCCCATCTGCCGGAAGGAGCAGCTCACCCTCGTGTCGTGGGTGTTCGGCGACAAGCTCGGCCCGATGTCCGGGTCGGCACGGACCGCCGACGAACTGGTCCGGCTCGAGGCGACGCAGGAGGAGTTCTCCGTCCACGTCGTCGAGGTCTGCCGCACGTGCAATTGGAACCACCTGGTGCAGTCGTACGTTCTCGGCTCGATCCCCGCACCGAAGCGGACCCGACCGACCCGGACCCCGAGCCGACGCACCGCGAGTGAGTGAGCCGCACCGACGACCGTGACCGCAGCCTGACCGGCTGAGCCCGAGTGACACAGCCGTGTCCATGCCAGTACTGGAGAGTCCCCACGTGAGTTCCCCCTACAACGATCCGCAGGGCGGTCGACCCACCGGCCCGCCGCGCCCCACCGGCCCGCAGCCCGGTGGCCGCCCGCCGGGGTACTCGCAGCCGAACCAGCCGCCGCCGGGGTACGGGCGTCCGCCGTCGGGCCCGCCGCCGCGATACCCGGGCGGGCAGCAGCCGCCGCAGGGGCAGCCACGCCAGGGGCCGCCGTACCCGCCGCAGGGGCAGCCGGGCCGGCCCTACCCGCCGCAGGGGGCGCCGCGCCAGCAGCCGCCGCAGGGCGCGCCGCGCGGTCCGCAGGGTGCTCCCCCGGTGCCGCAGCAGCGCCCCGGCACGCCGCAGCCCCGCCCCGGCCAGAACGACGCCGGTCCCACCGCCGCCGCGAAGGCGGGTGCCCAACCCCGTCCGTCCACCCCGTCGCGTCCCACCCAGGCGGGCAGCGGCGGCGGCCGTCCACCCGCCGGACCGCCCCCGACCGGTCGCTCCGGCGGTTCGGGCGGCACCGGCGGCCAACCGCCCCAACCACCGAAGAAGATGAAGTCGAAACGCTGGAAGATCGTCCGCCGTACCCTCTACAGCCTCGTCGCGATCGGCATGGTCGTGCCGTTGCTGGCGTTCATGGTCGCCTACATGGCCGAGGACGTCCCGCGCCCCGGTGACATGAAGACCAATCAGGTCGCGACGATCTACGCCAGCGACGGCAGCACCGTGCTGAGCACCATCGTCCCGCCCGAGGGCAACCGCACCGACGTCGCGATCGACGAGATCCCGGTGCACGTGCGCAACGCGGTGCTCGCGGCGGAGGACCGGGACTTCTACTCCAACCCCGGCTTCTCGATCAGCGGGTTCGCGCGCGCGGCCCGCGACCAGCTGCTCAACAAGCCCAGCGCAGGCGGTGGCTCGACGATCACCCAGCAGTACGTGAAGAACGCGATGGTCGGCTCCGAGCACTCCTACACCCGCAAGTTCAAGGAGCTGGTGATCTCCGCGAAGATGGCGCGGCAGTGGTCGAAGGACGACATCCTCGCCGCCTACCTGAACACCATCCCGTTCGGTCGGGGCGTGTTCGGCATCGCGGCCGCGTCGGAGGCGTACTTCGACAAGCCGGTCGAGCAGCTGACGGTCGAGGAGGGCGCGGTCATGGCCGCGACCATCCAGCAGCCGTACGGCCTCGACCCGTCCACCAACCCGACCGGCGCCGAGTCGCGCTGGAACTACGTGCTCGACGGCATGGTCGGGGCGAACACCCTCGACGCAGGCCAGCGCGCCGGGATGGCGTACCCGTACGTGGTCCCGCTGTCCGAGGTCGACTCCGGTGCCGTCGGCACCGGCCCGGCCGGACTGATCCGCAACCAGGTCGTCAAGGAACTCGAGGCCAACGGCATCAACGAGCAGGTGCTCAACACCGAGGGCCTGCAGATCACCACCACCATCGACGACCAGGCGCAGCAGGCCGCGGTGGCCGCGGTCACCGACAACATGGAGGGTGAGGACCCGAACATCCGGACCGCGGTCGTCTCCGTCGACCCGAAGACCGGCGGCGTCAAGGCCTACTACGGCGGCACCGAGGGGTCGGGCTACGACTTCGCGCAGGCGGGCCTGCAGACCGGGTCGTCGTTCAAGGTGTTCGGTCTCGCCGCCGCCCTCGACGAGGGCATCCCGCTGTCGAAGATGTACGACAGCAGCCCGCTCACCCTCGGCGGCGTCACGATCAACAACGCCGAGGGCGCGTCCTGCGGCGTGTGCACGATCGCCGAGGCGACCAAGCGCTCGCTGAACACCAGCTTCTACCGGCAGATGATGTCGATCGAGAACGGTCCCGAGAAGATCGCCGCGATCGCCCACAAGGCGGGCATCCCGGAGCAGATCCCCGGCCTCGCCGGCACCACGCTGCAGGAGTCGAACGGCAAGTCCGAGTACGGCATCGTGCTCGGCCAGTACCAGTCCCGGGTGATCGACATGGCGTCGTCGTACGCGACGCTCGCCGCGTCCGGGGTGTACCGGGCGCCGCACTTCATCCAGAAGGTCATCACCGCCGACGGCACCGTCCTCCTCGACCGGGGCGCCAGCGTCGCCGGGGAGTCGCGCCTCGACGCGGCCGTCGCGGACAACATCACCTCCGCGCTCGAGCCGATCGCCGCGTACTCGCGCAACCACGGCCTCGCCGGTGGCCGCCCGTCGGCCGCGAAGACCGGAACCGCGCAGCTCGGCGACACCGGGGAGAACAAGGACGCCTGGATGGTCGGCTACACCCCGTCGCTGTCGACCGCGGTGTGGGTCGGCACGGAACAGGGCCTGCCGCTGCAGAATTCGTGGGGCGGCCTGATGTACGGCTCGGGGCTCCCGTCGGACATCTGGAAGGACACCATGGACGGTGCGCTGGAGGGTACCGACGTGGAGCAGTTCCCGGAGCCGGAGCCGATCGCCGGCCAGGCCGGTGTGCCCGCGTACACCGCGCCGTACACCCCGCCGAAGACCACCGCCGCTCCCCCGTCGTCGACGGCGTCCCCGCAGTTGACCATTCCGCCGATGGAGGTCACGCAGACCCCGGTCGAGATCCTGCCCGGCGTGACGATCCCGATCCCCGGGCTCAGGCCAGCCCCGACGACCCAGGCACCGCCGACGACGGAGGGCCCGCTTCCCGGGCAGCCGACCACCGGTGAAGAGGACGACAGCGGGATGACGGGGCAGGACTACGGGCAGGCCGTGCCGCAGGGGCGGGGCTGGTAGTCGGTAACGTCGCACCGGTGGCCGAGGACACTGGGGACAGCACAGCCGAATCCGGCAACCGGGCGACGGTCGGCTCACCGGCCGCCCTCGCGGACGACCGCCGGTCCGCCGACCGGGACCTGCCCAGCCGCACCGACCGGCTGACCGCGGAGGCGTCATCGGTGCTCGGCGGCCCGGTGGGACGGCGGGCGCTGGTCGGTCGGCAACGGTTCTGGACCCCGCTGCGGGTGATCCTGCTGCTGGCGGTGATCTTCCTCGCGCTCGGCTGGTCCACGAAGGCCGCCTGCCTCCAGCAGGCACCGAACGGCCCGGACGGCGCGCTCGGCCTGGACTGGAGCGGCAGCCGCCAGTACACGGCGCTGTGCTACTCGGACACGGTGCCGCTGTACGGGGCCGAACGCCTCGACGAGGGCGCGTTCCCGTACAAGAAGTCGTGGGAGGAACCGGCCGCCGACGGATCGGTGCAGACCCGGTACATGGAGTACCCGGTGCTCGCCGGGCTGTACCAGTACGCGTCGATGACGGTCGCGAAGGCGTGGCACGCCGCGCCGTGGCTGCCCGGGGCCCTGCAGGTGGTGCTCTATTTCAACGTCGTCGCGTTCGGGCTGGCGGTGGCGTGGCTGGTGACGGTGTGGTCGACGGTGCTGCTCGCGGGCAGGCGGGTGTGGGACGCCGCGCTGGTCGCGGTGTCACCGCTGGTCGTGGTGCACGCGTTCACCAACTTCGACCCGCTCGCCACCGCCTTCGCCGGCACCGGCCTGCTCGCCTGGGCCCGCAGGAAGCCGGTCCTGGCTGGGGTGCTGCTCGGGTTGGGCGGGGCAACCAAGCTGTACCCGCTGATGCTGCTCGGCCCGCTGCTGGTGCTGTGCCTGCGGGCGGGCCGGGTCCGGGATTGGTGGCGGGCGACGGTCGCGGCCGCCGCCGCGTGGCTGGTGGTGAATCTGCCGATCGCCCTTGCCTTCCCGGCCGGCTGGCGGGAGTTCTTCCGGCTCAACTCCGAACGCGGTGCCGACCCCGATTCGCTGTACAACGTGGTGTCCTCGTTCACCGGCTGGGCGGGCTTCGACGGGGTCCTCGCCCGCGGGGAGAGCCCGACGATCCTCAACGCGGTGTCGCTGCTGCTGTTCGTTGCGGTGTGCGTCGGGGTGGGGTGGATTGCGCTGACCGCGCAGCGCAGGCCGCGGGTCGCGCAGTTGTGCTTCCTGGTCGTTGCCGGGTTCCTGCTGACCAACAAGGTGTGGAGTCCGCAGTACTCGCTGTGGCTGGTGCCGCTGGCCGTGCTTGCGCTTCCGCATCGCCGAATCCTGTTGGCGTGGATGGCGATCGACGCACTGGTGTGGGTTCCGCGGATGTACTACTACCTCGGTGTCGGGAACAAGGGGCTGCCGGAGCAGTGGTTCACGGCGACCGTCGTGGTGCGTGACATCGCGGTGATCGCCCTGTGCGTCATGGTGATTCGGCAGATCTACCGGCCGGCCGAGGACCTGGTGCGCGGGGCGGGGGTGGACGACCCGGTCGGCGGGGTGCTGGACGGGGCCCCCGACGCCCCGCCGGGATGGTTGCCGCGGTGGCTGCGGCCGCGGCCCGGGGCACGGGCGTGGTCGGCGGCGGGGCCGCGGGCCGTCCCGCAGTGACCTCAGCCGGGCCGCGGCGCCCGATCCGCGGCGCCGTCGCTGCGCCCGTCGGCGCCGGCGGTGCGTGGCCTGGACCGCAGGAACAGCACGAAGAACGCCACGAGCAGCGCGGCCCGACCCCACACGCCTGCCAGCACGATCGCCTCCTCGGTGCTGGCGTCCGCCCCGGACCCGAGGGCCGCGAAGTAGCGGAACACCCCGACCCCCAGGCAGAGGTCCGCGAGGAGGTAGGCGCCGACCAGGGTCCACGGCACCCGCAGCAGCACGAAGAACGGGATCAGCCACAGCGTGTACTGCGGGGAATGCACCTTGTGCAGCAACAGGAATCCGCACAGCATCGCGGCGCTGACCGCGAGCCAGGGATAGCTGCCGTCCCTGCGGTAGCGGCGCCAACCGATCCACACCGCGAGCGCGAACGCGGCGACGATCAGCAGCGGGGACGCCGCGGCGACGACGCGCGCATAGTCGCTGCCCGGACCCTCGTCCGGGCCGAACCAGTGCCGAACCCCCCAGTACCACACCGAATTGGTGGTGATGTCCGCCTGACGATCCGACTGGAACGCGAACGAGGCGACCCAGCCGCGCCAGCCGAGCGCCGCGAACGGCAGGTTGATCGCGACGACCGTTGCGGTCGCCGCCCCCGCGACCGCCAGCGCGCCGACCGGGTCGTACCGGCCGCGCGCCGTGGCGGGCAGCTCCCGCCCACCCGCGCCGCCGGTGAACACGTACGCCATCAGCGGAAGCACGAACGCGCCCGGATAGATCTTCAGGCAGAAACCGATCCCCAGCAGCACCGCCGCCAGCACGGCCCGGGTCCGCAGCGACATCCGGTCGCCGGCGGCGACCACGAAGACCGCCGCCGTCGCCGCGGCGACCACCGGCAGTTCCCAGTTGTGGAAGGCGTACAGCACCAGCGGCGGTCCCACCGACCACAGCAGCGCGGGCCAGCCAGCGAGCCTGCCGAGCATCCACGCCGTCGCCAACCCGAACGGCGTCAGGATCAGGGCCGAGTGCAGCAGGAACGCGGCGTCGGTGTGCGCGCCGACGGCGCTCAGCCACATCAGCAGCCCGCTGAGCACCGGGTACTCCACCGTCCCTCCGGTGAGGGCGCCGGTGTCGGTGATCCCGCCCGACAGGTACGGGAAGACGTGGTGGTCGATGTCGCGGCCGATCCACAGGAACTGGATGTCGGAGTAGCAGACCGACGAGTCCTTGATTCGGTCGAAGATCAGGCTGCGGCCGAGCGCGTCGAACGGTTCGCCAGCGCAGCGGGCCTTGTTCAGGTACGCCAGGGCCAGGGTCAGCCCGCACAGCAGGGTCACGGCGACGGTGGTCGTGGTGCTGGCCCGCGCCGGTGTCCGCATGCGCCCCACAGTAGGTGCCGCCACGCCCCCGGCCGGGGAGCCCCTCGCACCGACCGCGATTTCGCAGGTCAGGGGCGCCTCGTGTAGCCTGCATGGGTTGCTGACGCAACGACCCTCCTGTCACGGAACGTCCGTGACCGTTTCACAGTCCATAGGAGGTGATGAGGTCTTATGCGTCATTACGAACTGATGATCATCCTGGATCCCAGCCTGGACGAGCGCACTGTCGCCCCGTCGCTGGATACGTTCCTCAATGTCGTCCGCCAGGACGGCGGCTCCGTCGACAACGTCGACATCTGGGGCAAGCGTCGTCTCGCCTACGAGATCGCCAAGCACAGCGAAGGCATCTACGCGGTCATCGACCTGAAGGCGACCCCGGACACGGTCAACGAGCTGGATCGCCAGCTCGGCCTGAACGAGTCGGTGCTGCGCACCAAGGTTCTGCGCCACAACAAGTGATCCTGTCCGCGTCGGGCCAGTTGTCGTAGCGACGACCTAGGCTCGGGGCATCTGGATTCCACACACTGCAGGAGGAACCACATGGCAGGCGACACCGTGATCACCGTCGTCGGGAACCTGACGGCCGATCCCGAGCTCCGCTTCACTCCCGCGGGTGCCGCGGTCGCGAACTTCACGGTCGCGTCCACGCCCCGCACGTTCGACCGCCAGAGCAACGAGTGGAAGGACGGCGAAGCGCTGTTCCTCCGCTGCAACATCTGGCGTGAGGCAGCGGAGAACGTCGCGGAGTCGCTGACTCGCGGTTCGCGGGTGATCGTGCAGGGCCGGCTCAAGCAGCGGTCCTACGAGACCCGTGAGGGCGAGAAGCGCACTGTCGTGGAACTCGAGGTCGACGAGATCGGCCCCTCGCTCCGTTACGCCACCGCGAAGGTCAACAAGGCCAATCGCGGAGGCGGCGGCGGGGGAGGCGGGTTCGGTGCCTCGGGCGGCGCGGGCGGTGGACGCCCGGCAGCCGGTCCGACCGACGACCCGTGGGGCAGCGCCCCGCAGTCGGCAGGCTCCTTCGGCGGCGGTGGAAACGACGAACCGCCGTTCTGATCCCGTCCGGGATCGGACGCGACGAACATTGAGAAACACGGAGAAAGACAATGCCGAAGCCGCCGTTGCGCGACAAGGTGATGAAGAAGAAGGTCTGCACCTTCTGCAAGGAAAAGAACGTGCAGATCGACTACAAGGACACGACGCTGCTGCGTAAGTACGTCAGCGACCGCGGCAAGATCCGCGCGCGCCGTGTCACCGGCAACTGCGTCCAGCATCAGCGGGACGTCGCGGTTGCCGTGAAGAACTCGCGTGAGGTGGCCCTGCTTCCTTACGTCTCTACGGCTCGCTAAGGAAAGGGAGGGAAGACATGAAGCTGATCCTCACCGCTGACGTGGACAACCTCGGTGCGCCCGGCGACACCGTGGAGGTCAAGGACGGTTACGGCCGCAACTACCTGCTGCCCCGCGGCCTGGCGATCGTCGCCACCCGTGGCGCCGAGAAGCAGGTTGAGGGCATCCGTCGGGCGCAGGAGGCCCGCGCGGTGCGCGGCCTGGACCACGCCAAGGAGCTCAAGGCCGCGATCGAGGGCGTCGAGGGCATCTCGCTCTCGGTGAAGACCTCGGACGCGGGCAAGCTGTTCGGTTCGGTCACCGCCGCCGACGTCGCAGGCGCCATCAAGGCCGCCGGCGGCCCCGTGGTCGACAAGCGAATCGTCGAGCTGCCCAAGGCCCACATCAAGGCCGTCGGCAAGCACCTGGTGCTGGTTAACCTGCACCCGGACGTGACCGCGAAGTTCCACCTGAACGTCGTCGCCGGCTAGTCCGACACACGTTCGTCGGCAGGGCCCCGCAGACTCGGTCTGCGGGGCCCTGTTCCGTGCTGGCCCGCTGTGCGCCAGGTCACGTTGCATTCGGCAGTGAAATGCGCAACACGCCCGGCGGGTGCGCGGGACCGACACGCCGAACAAGTTTCCATCCACAGCTGTGTGAACAAAGAAAAGTGGTCTGACCTGCACAGTTCGTGGGTGTGACATTCGTTTCCCCCAGGTTGTCCACAGGTGGTGAACAACCCGGTGCTGGGGATTCCACAATTCATCCACAGGTGTGTGCACAAGTCGTGTTGCTCCCGGCGACCCGGGTGCCTAACGTCGTCGCGGGCGCGTCCGCGAGGCGGCCCCGGACGGTACTCCGGGGCGGAATTTCGAACCATGTCGGTGCGGGCGCGTATCCATGTCGTATGGTGCCCGGCCGCGTCGTCGCGGCGGGACCGTGGTTAGGCGGAAGGACGGTTATCGCGTGGCGGTTGTCGACGATCGTGGGCACTCGGACTACCCGGAACCGGACGAGCCGCCCCGGGAGGACTTCGGGCGTCAGCCCCCGCAGGACATGACCGCCGAGCAGTCGGTGCTCGGCGGCATGCTGCTGAGCAAGGACGCGATCGCCGACGTCCTCGAGGTGCTCCGCCCCGGCGACTTCTACCGCCCCTCCCACCAGAGCATCTACGACGCGATCCTGGACCTGTATTCGCGCGGCGAGCCCGCCGACCCGGTGACCGTCGCCGCGGAACTCGAACGCAAGGGGGAGTTGCGGCGCGTCGGCGGTCCGCCCTACCTGGTGACGCTGACGCAGACCGTCCCCACCGCCGCGAACGCCGGCTACTACGCGGAGATCGTCGCGGAGAAGTCGATCCTGCGCCGCCTCGTCGAGGCGGGCACCCGCATCGTGCAGTACGGCTACGCCGGCTCCGACGGGCAGGACGTCGCCGAGGTCGTCGACCGCGCGCAGGCCGAGGTGTACGACGTCACCGAGCGGCGCACCACCGAGGACTACGTGATCCTTGAGGAACTGCTGCAGCCGACGATGGACGAGATCGACTCCATCGCCAGCCGCGGCGGCATCTCCCTCGGCGTGCCCACCGGCTTCTCCGAGCTCGACGAGATCACCAACGGCCTGCACCCCGGGCAGATGATCATCGTCGCGGCACGTCCCGGTGTGGGTAAGTCGACCATTGGCATGGATTTCATGCGGTCGTGCTCCGTGAAGCACGGCATGGCCAGCGTTCTGTTCTCGCTGGAGATGAGCAAGACCGAGATCGTGATGCGTCTGCTGTCGGCGGAGGCGAAGATCAAGCTGTCGGACATGCGCTCGGGCAAGATGACCGACGACGACTGGACCCGGCTGGCGCGGCGGATGAGCGAGATCAGCGAGGCCCCGCTGTACATCGATGATTCGCCGAACCTGACGATGATGGAGATCCGCGCGAAGGCGCGGCGGCTCAAGCAGAAGCACGACATCAAGCTCGTCGTCCTCGACTACCTGCAGCTGATGACGTCCGGCAAGAAGGTCGAGTCCCGGCAGCAGGAGGTGTCCGAGTTCTCCCGGTCGCTGAAGCTGCTCGCGAAGGAACTCGAGGTGCCCGTCGTCGCGATCTGTCAGCTCAACCGTGGCCCCGAGCAGCGCACCGACAAGCGCCCGCAGGTCTCTGATCTGCGCGAATCTGGATCTTTGGAGCAGGACGCCGATATGGTGATGCTGCTGCACCGCCCCGACGCGTTCGAACGCGACGACCCG
>NZ_JBHXNU010000012.1:0-159264 GCF_042719255.1 Rhodococcus sp. NPDC058532 | reverse complement strand
TACTTGCCGTATCGGGTAGGTCCAGGATCTTCGGCGTAGTCGTGGTGCCGCAGCGGTGCGGATGCTTGGCTCGGGCAGCATTAAGCACCCGCCGAGGATCGGCGGCCTTGTCCGCTGCCTAACCGAAGTGGATGTCGGCGGGCGTGTGTCGCTCGATGCCGGTGTGGCGGTGCTCGTGGTTGTATTACTCGGTGAACAGAATTATGAATTCCCTTGTCTAGAACGGTGATTCAAATAGATCAGGGAGCTCCGGTTTGTATTGCCGGTCTGAACACTGCCTCCGAATGCGGGTTGTCATCTGAGACCCGCGAGTTCATGGACGAGTTCGTGCACACCTGCAACCACCACCGGCATCCCGGGATCGGCATGCACACCCCCGTCGACGCCAATTTCGAACGAGTAGCGCGATTCGCAGGGGTGTCTCGCGGTAGTCAGTGTCCGCACGTTAACGCGCGGTTCGGAGGTGCCATCGAATCTGTGTGATGACGGTTCCGACGAGCGTCTCGAACTGTTCGTCGGGGGTGGGCGTGGGGAACGTGGAGGCTTCCCGGAGCACTGGGATGTCCAGATCAGAGTGCTCGGTCAGCCACATTTCGGGGACGAGCGGGGCCCGTTCCGCTTCGTCGACGCCATCGGACTGATCGGTGCGGTGGTCGACCATGAGCGCGAAGGCGAGGATGAGCAGTGCCTGGTGACGATGCACGTCGAGTGCGGCAGGAAGGCTGAGGCCGACGGCGCGTAGGAAGGCTAGGAATCGGTCGAGCTGGATCAGTCGGTTGGGATGGATCGAGGCTGGCGGCGCATCCTCATCCAGGGCGATCAGGAGAGCCCGTGGCCAGCGGCGGTACAGCTCGCGCAGTGAGTTGGCGTAGTCCGTGACCGAGGCTTCCCACGCTTCGGGGTTCAGCTCGGGCGGGTTCCAGGCGGTGATCATCAGCCCGACGGCCAGGTCGATGACCTCCTGACGATCTTCGACGTAGTTGTAGAGCGCCCGCACGGTCACGCCCAACTCAGCGGCCAGCGCGCGCATCGTGATCGACCGGAATCCTTCTGCGCCAGCCATCTCCAGTGCCTTGGCGCCGATGATCTCGCGGGTCAGCACGGGACGACCCTTGCGGGTGGCTGGACGGCGACGCTGCGAGCTGGCCATGGCCCCATCGTAGGGCTTCCTCATTAAACTTCACATGCGTTGACTTTTATCTTCCGACGACCCACGATGAGTAAGGCAACCCTTCACCGCACACCGAGAAGTCGAGGACCGCATGACAGCCGAGAAGTCCCGCCGCCTGCCACCGTTCAGCGGTGTCCTGGTACTGGTCATGGCCTCCACCGGGCTGGTGGTCATCGACATCACGATCGTCGCGCTCGGGCTACCGTTGATCAGCTCCGATGTCGCCGCTGGGGCCTCTGCCGAGTCGGTGGTGGTGACCTACATGGTCGCGATGGGGGCGCTCACCCAGGTTGTCGGAAGCCTGTCGGACCGGTGGGGCCGCAGGTCGTTGTTCCTCTCCGGGATCGTGGTCTTCACCCTCGCATCCCTGGCCGCGACACTCGCACCGACGCTGTGGTTCCTGAACGTGGCCCGCGTGATCCAGGGCGCCGGGGCGGCGGTCATCATGGTCAACGGCATTCCGCTGCTGGCTGGCCGCTACGCCGGCGAGGAACGCAACCTCGCCATCGGCGCCTGGGGGTCCTTCGTGACCGCGGCCGGGCTGCTCGCCCCCACGCTGGGCGGAGTCTTGATCGACGCCTTCGGGTGGCGGGCGATCTTCGCGATCAACCTGCCGCTGGGCGTCGCGACCTTCGCGCTGGCTGCTCGGGTGCTCCCCCGTACACCACAGGCGGCCACCCCCGATGCCGGGCCGGATTGGCTCGGCAGCCTGCTGCTGATGGCTGGCCTGGGCTCGGCCACCATGCTCATGCTCCGCCCCGAGGGGCCGTGGAGTAGCCAGGACGCTGCGCTGTTGGTCGTCGCTGTTGTGCTCCTGGCGGCGTTCATCGTGGTGCAATTTCGTGTGTCATCCCCGACGCTGGAACTGCGGTTGTTCGCCCAGCCCGCCTTCAGCGGGGCGATGCTGGCGGTGTTCCTCTCTCGGGTGCTGACCATCGGCGGCACGGTCTACCTCGTCCTCTACTTCGCCGATGCCCTGCGCCTGAGCCCGATTGCCGCCGGACTGCTGATGACCCCGATCTTCATCGCGCAGATGATCACCGGACTGGTTGGCTCCAAACTGCTCAGCTATTGGGCGCCCGGCCTGGTGATCGGCCTCGGCTACGCGCTCAAAGGCGCCGGACTCATCGCACTCGCGCTGCTCATCACTCCCGACACTGCGTGGTGGGTGCTCCTCGTTCCTCTCCTGGCGTGGGGAGCAGGCGGCGGCATCGCCGGGGCTCCCGTGATGGCAGTCGCGGTCAACGTCACGGCTCCCGAACGGGTCGGCATGGTCGCTGGCAGCGTCTCCGCCCTGGCCTCCATCGGCGCCGGTGTCGGCACCGCAGCGCTCGGTGCCGTCTACACCCTGTACGGCGGCGCCGACCCGCAAGCGGTCACCGACGGCACCCGAGCCGTTCTCACCGCGTCCGCCCTGCTCTCCGCCCTCGCGGTGGCCACCACTCTGCTCCTGATCAACCCCCGCCGCGTCCCGGCGCCAGCCCGCCGCCACGAGGAACCGGCCGACAGGATTCCCGCGGGACTGGACCGCCTCAGGGAGCAGGAATCAGACACCAGAAAGGTGTAGACCACTGCATCGTCCCTCACGCAACAATGGCGACCGGTCGGCCAATGCTGGAGCAATGCCAAGGACAGCGCTTCGCGGCGGGAAGTCGTCGCCTGGCGTTCTCGACACCGCGCCTGTGAATGCTCACTGAGTTGCTGCGACGGCAGCTTCTAACGGGGGCGAGATACGGTCGCAGCCATGTTCCCGTGGGCCATGCGGGTGGTCCCTGCCTGTCAGGGTGAGTTGAGCCCTGCTCCACCGTCCCTGATTGAGATCTGACCCTCGACCATTGCGGGCGTGGTCCCGGATTCAGGACACGGCTGAACTACTGGCCTGACCGGAATTTCCACTTGTGTCCGCGGTCGACCCTGCTCGGGCCTGTGGTCAGGTGACTGCTTGTTTTGAGCCGGCCGCGGTGTCGAACAGGTGCGCCGCCAGGCCGAGTCCGGGCGGGAATGTTGATGGATCCAGGCTCAGCTCAGAGCGTCAAGAGGAATTGTCAATAGTTGTGGATCTGGGCTGAATCACTCCCCCGAAACGGGGGCGGTGTAGACGGAGATGCGTAGTCCGTCGTCGGGTAGGTGCAGGGTCTCGAAGTCGTAGGCGACAGCACCGAGGTCGGGGTGGTTGAACGCCTTCCTGGCGTGCCGGCGAGGCCCGACCGCATGATCTGCCCACAGGCGCCGGAACAGCGGGTCGGCGGCCTCGAGTTCGGCTACCACCGCGAGCAGGGGCGGGTCGGTGGGGCAGTGCGCGTTCATCGCGCGCAGTTGGGCGACACTCGCCCGCGCCGTGGCCTCCCAGTCGACGAACAGGGTGCGGGCGGGCGGGTGGGTGAAGATGTAGCGGACAGTGTTGCGTCGCTCGCGAGGCCACGAGCCGATGCCATGGAACAGGGCAAGACCCTCCGGGTTGGCGGCGACCATGTCGCTGACCCGGTTGAGCACATACGCAGGTGCCGGACTCAGCCGGGCCAACAACACATCAATACCGGGCCGCACCACCGTGGTGGGGGCCGGTGCATTGGCCGCGGGCGGGTCGGAAGCGAGTGCCGCCAGGCGCATGAGATGGCGCTGGTCGTCGGCGGTCAGTTGCAGTGCCCGGGCCAGGCTGTGGAGCACGGCACGACCGGGCCGGCGTTCGCGTCCCTGCTCCAATCGCGTGTAGTAGTCGAAGCTCACCCCGGCGAGGGTGGCCAGCTCTTCCCTGCGCAGCCCGGGGATGCGACGCAGTCCCGGGCCGGTGGGCAGGCCGACGTCGGACGGACGGACGAGCGCTCGTCGCGACCGGAGGAACTCGCCCAGAGGGCCGGATGTGCTCACCTCCTAGATTCTGCCGACAACCGGTGCGGGCGTTCCTGGCCCCGTCACTGCCAGGAACAGTTCGGCCTTCACGCCAGGTGCCCGCGGTTCGACACTCGACTGCACAGAACGACCGGCAGACGAACCTGGAGGTTTGAAGTGACGACGACTCGTGCACCGCGCCGATGGAAGGTGTGGCTATTGACCGTGTGCGGGATCTACCCGGTCCTCACCGTGCTGGTGACGCTGTTGACCCCGATGCTGGACGGTGTCCCGCAACCGGCCCGGCTGGCGCTGATCGTGCCCGTGGCCGTCGCATCCATGGTGTGGGTCATCACCCCTGCCCTCACCCGACGTCTCCACGGATGGCTGAGTCGATGATGCCCGACGCCAGCACCCGGATCCGGACGGGAGACCGACCGATGGAGTACCGACGGCTCGGAACGAGCGGCCTGCCGGTGTCGGAGCTGATCCTGGGATGCATGACCTACGGCGATCCCGGGCGCGGAACCCACTCCTGGACCCTGCCAGCCGAGGAGGCGAAGCCGTTCTACCGCAAGGCCATCGAGGCCGGGATCACCACCTTCGACACGGCGAACATGTACTCCGACGGCACCAGCGAGGAGATCACCGGCCAGGTGCTGGGTGAGTTCGCCCGCCGCGACGAGCTCGTGCTCACGACCAAGGTGTTCTTCCCCATGCGCCCTGGACCGCATGGATCGGGGCTCTCCCGCAAGCACATCCTCTGGCAGATCGACGAGAGCCTGCGCCGCCTGCGCACCGACTACGTCGATCTCTACCAGATCCATCGGTGGGATCCCGAGACCCCCATCGAGGAGACCATGGAGACCCTGCACGACGTCGTCCGCGCCGGCAAGGCCCGCTATATCGGCGCTTCCTCGATGCGCGCCTGGCAGTTCGCCAAGGCCCAGCACACCGCCGATCGCGGCGGGTGGACCCGCTTCGTCTCGATGCAGGACCAGTACAACCTCCTCCAACGCGAGGAAGAACGCGAGATGCACCCGATGTGCCAGGACTCGGGCGTCGGCGTGCTCGCGTGGAGCCCACTCGCACGCGGGACACTGGCGCGAGCGAACGGCACATCCAGTGCCCGCGCCGAAACCGACACCGTTCTCCGGTCCTACTACCGGCAGACGGTCGAGTCCAACCGGGCGATCGTCGACGCCGTCGGTGTCGTCGCCGAACGGCATGGCGTGTCTCGGGCGCAGGTGGCACTGGCCTGGGTCCGCCAACGGGACCAGGTCACCGCTCCCATCATCGGTGCGACCACGCTCGAACACCTCGAGGATGCGATCGCGTCACTCGGCGTGACGCTCGAACCCCACGACATCGAACTCCTCGAAGCGCCGTACACCCCACGTGATCCGGAGGGCTACCGGTAGTCAGGAAGCGCATCAGTCCCTCACCCAACAGGAGAATTATTCGAGTTCCTGTGGACCTGGGCATGTCAGGCAACCTCGGGCACCGGCATGTCCGGTGACGGTTCCGGGGGTGTCGACGGGTCGTTCGAGGAGCTTGCCCTTGTGGAACAACGCACCGGCGCGGACCAACGCCACCAGATGCGGTGCGTTGACGGCCCGACACCAGGCCTGGACGGCCTCAATCAGCTTGTAGGCCATCGCCATCCCCGCCGCCTTCGACCCCGGGCCCATGGTGCCCTTCGTCCGCAAACGCACTGTCGCGAAGGTGGATTCGATTGAGTTGGTTGGTGGTGCGCAGGTGCGCCCAGTGCTCGGCCGGATACCGGTAGTGCTCGAGCAGCACGTCGGTGTCGTCGGTGATCTTCGCGACCGCCTCGGGTACTTCGCGCCGTAGTCCTGTGCGCCCGCCGCGATCGCGAGCTGTGCCTTGTCGATGTCCTCCGCGTTGTAGATGGCCTTCATCGCCGCCAACGCGCCCGGGTGCGCGGTCTTCGGGAGCGAGGACAAGACGTTGGACTGTTTGTGGAACCAGCAGCGCGGCTCTCGGGTATCGGGGAACACTGCCCGCAGCGCCTCCCAGAACCCGAGCGCGCGCTATCGTTGGCCCTGGTAAAGATTAGGTAGACCTATAATTGGGGCATGAGCACGCCCCAGTACACCCATCGGCTGGCACGACGTCCGGGATTCGTCTTCGTCCGTGCCGCGCTGCGAGTCAGGCAGTTGTACGCAGACGCGCTCGCTCGGGTCGGACTCCTCCCCAACCAACATGCGATCCTGAGCACGCTCGAAGAGTTGGGTCCGGCTCACCAGAAGATGCTTGCCAGTCGTGTCGTCCTCGATCCGGGAGACATCGTCGCGTACCTGGATGGACTTCAGAACGGCGGATACGTCGTCCGTCAACGAGACCCCAAGGACCGGCGACGGCAGATCGTGGCGATTACAGATGCCGGTCGAAAGCTGCTTGCCGAGAGTGACCGGGTCCTCGATCGGGTCGAGCAGGAAGTCTTCACACAGCTCAGCGAGAACGACCGAGGCGAACTCGTCCGGCTGTCCGCGGTTCTGTATGCCGCGGCACACAAGGACGCTCCGCCAGCACAACCGTGATTCCACTGGCGCCTCGGCCCAGCCGGAATTGTCCTGGGAATAAACGACGTCGCGGCGCCGGACCTCAACCGGTCGTGGCGAGGCCCGCGGCGAGGCCGAACACCACTGCGAGGGCGACCACCTCGATTGTCGAGCGTCGCAACGACTCCCGCTCGGTGGCACGGTGGGTCGCGGCGGCGGGCACCCAGGTGCGCCGCCACCACCAGCCGAGCGCGGCCAGGCCGGCCAGCGCGACGGCCTTGGCGAGCAGGATCCGGCCGTAGCCGGTGTCGACGAGCGCGCCCGGGCCGCCGAGCGCGACGGCGCCGTCGACGATCCCGGTCACCGCGAGGACCGCGACACACTTCCATGCCAGCGTCGAATAGCGGGGGAGCAGTGTCGCCCACGGGCTGCGGCCACGCAGCAGCCACGCCATCGCGACGAGCGGGCCGAACCACAGCGCCGCCGCGAGGACGTGGGCTGCCACCAGCGCCGACCCGAGGACCTGCGCGGACATGTGCCCGGTCACCGGCCGGGCGAGCAGCGCGACGGCGGCGACCGCGGCCACCGGCGTCACCGACCGGGTGGAGTCGCTGCGGTGGCCGAGCGCCGCCGCGACCGCGACCGCGGCGGCGCACAGCACCGTCGCCGCCCCGACCTGCCCGACGCTGATGCCGCCGATGAACCGTCCGAACGCGGCCGGGGTCAGCGCCCCGACCGCGACCTCGGATGCCGCGGCGACCAGCAGGATGAGTTCGGTCGCCGCCCACGCCGCCGCCGTGACCGACAGCGGACGCCACAGCCGGGCATGCGGCACCGCGGGGCGCCGGTCGTCGCGTTGCAGCCAGGAGAGGACGCACAGGCCGAGCACGGTCGATCCGAGCAGGTCCGACAGTGCGCGGACCGCGGCCGCCGGGTCCGGGCCGTCCGGGGTCGCGAGCAGCCACGCCAGCGCGACACCGGCGGGCGCGGCGACGAGGCACGCCGTGCCCGCGCGCCCGCCCGGCAGCCGCGGCCGCCGGACGGACGCGCGGGCGCCGGACGTGCCTGTCACTTTCCGGGTTTGCGCAATGCGAACGCCAACCCGCCACCGAACACCACGACCGCTGCCCCGACGAGAACCCAGATCAGCCAGGACTGATCGGACGTGTCGTCGGTACCGGTCGCTGCCTGCCCGCCGGGCTTCGGACCGGGCGTGCCGGTGCCCTCGACGGTCAGGGTGAACCTGCTGGTGCCGCTCACCGGGTGCCCGTCCGCGGACGTGACGCGGTACGCGATCGTGTACTCGCCGGTCGGGCCGAGTTCCCCGACGGGAACGCTGATCGTCGACCCGGACACCACCGGATCACCCTTCGACCACAGGTTGCCGTCCGGACCGACCACGGTCAGGGTCGCGAAACTGCTCTGCACCGGCTCGTTGAAGGTCAGCGTGACCCGGTCGGGACCCGCCGTGACCTGCGCCCCGGCCTCGGGATCGGAGCCGGTCACCGCGGAGTGCGCTCCGGCGACCCCGACACCGAGGACGGCGGCCAGCGCGGTCAACGCGCCGAGCACCAGGATCCGGATCCGGGCGCTCATGAGCGCCTGCTCCGGATCGTGGCGCCGAGCCCGAGGGCGGCGCCAAGCGCGCCGAGGAGCAGGCCGATGCCGCCGAGCCAGCGGGCGGTGCTGTCGGTGGTGTCGGCTGTCGCGGCTGCGCCGTGCGCGTCGCCGGGGGCGGCGGCCGCGCTCAGCGTCAGGCTCGGGGCGGGCTTGTCCGGTTCGGCGCCGTCCGCGCCGGGCTGCTGGTTCCAGGCGACGACCTCGCCGTCGCTGTAGGTCTGCACCGTGTCGAACGACACCGTCTCGGTCTCGGGGAGCGGCCCCGCCGACAGCGCGAACTGCTGGAACTGGCCGGGGCCGACGGACACACCGGGGTCGGCGGTCCAGGTCACCGAGGTGGCCTCCCCGGTGGACGGGTCCTTGACGACCTGCGAGGTCCAGCCCGGGATGGGTTCGGTGCGCGCGGACTTCAGGTTCGGCAGGGTGACCTCGAGGCGGGTGGTTCCGGCGGTCTCGGACTCGGTGGGCACCTTGAAGGTCAGCACCGTGTAGCCGCCCTGCGCGGCGTCGGGGGCCGCGACGGACACGTGCGCGGTGGCGACACCGGACCCGCACAGCAGCAGGCCAGCGGTCGCGCACGCGGTGAGCACGGCGCGGGAGGAACGGATGTTCATTTGTCTCTTTCGTTTCGGGGAGATCGGGTCATCGGCTGGTCAGGCCGCGACCGGGGGTCCCCGTCTCGAGAGGGCATGGTGGAGCAGTCGATGCGGGAGCGTCTCCGGCTCCGGGGGGGTGCGGCGCCCCGGCTCGGGCCGGGGGTCGGGTGTCGGGCCGCGCAGCACGATCCGCAGCACCCGGGTGATCGGCCCGTACAGCTTCTCCGCGGCCAGGATCAGCGCCGCGCACACCAGTGTCGCCGCGGCGTGCGCGGCCAGCATTGGGAGCGCGCGGGGTCCCTGGTCCGCGTGCTCGTGGATCAGGGTCGTCGACAGGGCCAGGTGCCCGGCGAGCTGTCCACCCGCCAGCGCCGCGACCAGGGAGAGGCGGCCACCGCGGTGGCCGCCCGCGACGCCCCCGGCGACCGCACCGACGCCTCCGCAGCACAGGACGAGCAGGGTCAGCGCCGCCGAGGTCGGGTGGCCGCCCCCACCGACGCCGTGTCCGGCGACCGCGAGCGCCGCCGTCAGCGCACCGACCGCGCCGCCACGCAGGGTGGCGGCGTCGCGGGTACTGGTCGACGGCACGGGGGAACCGATCGGGTCAGCGGACGCCGAGTCGGGCGAGGAGGTCGGCCTCGACGCCGTCGAGTTCGGCGGCGACCGCGTGGTGCGCGGCCTTGCGACGCTGCGCGGGCATCTGCTCGGCGGCGTGGACCGCGGTCTCGAGTTCGCCGAGACGGCCGCGGACGCCGGCGAGGAACGAGGTGGTCTCGGCGTCCGGGAAGCGGGCCGAGATCTCGTTCGTGGTCCGCTCGGCCCCGGCGATCCGGGCGCTGAGCCGCGCGCCGTGCCCCGTGTAGGCACCGAGGTCCTCGGCGGCGATGCCCATCCGGTTCGCCTTCTGCTGGTCGAGCTTGCCGCGGACCAGGACGGCCCCGCGGTAGGCGAGCGGCGCGAGGACCGGGGTGAGCAGCCGTGCGATGCCGAGGTAGCGGCGCACCTGGGCGACGCTGACACCGGACCGTGACGCCGCCTTCTCCTGCGCCTTCAGGGTCGCGACCTGCGCCTTTTCGATCTTCTTCGCGGACTTCGCCTCGGTTCGCAGCTTCTTGCGTTCGTTGCGGGCGCCGTGCTTGGCCTCGAGCTTCGCCTTGTGCTTGAGTGCCTTGGCCTCGGCGCGCCGGGTCGCGCGCGACTTGCGTTTCTTGAACAGACCCATCCGGGTGGCCCCTCCATCTGGTGCTCGTGCGCCGAAACCCTGCCGAGTACAGCGTATCCGTGACTGCTCCGCGCGTGTCCGCGGCGTCGGCAAGGAGTGCCGCGTGCACCGGGTGTCGGACCGGCGGACCATACTCTCTGTCATCGTGAATTCTTTGCAAGGCCCGGGGGAGCCGATCCGGCCCGACACCGAAACCGCCGCGTCCGAGCGGCGGCGGCCGGTGCTCGTCGACCCGAGGGCGCTGACCGGGTGCCGACACCGGGTTCACCTCGACACCGCATTCCCGGAGGTCGTTGCCGACGTTCCCGAGGACATCGGGGTGCAGCAGCGGCGGGAGGCGGCGCGGGCGTTCCGGGAGGCGATGCGCGAGCGGTTGATGGCGCCGCGGGCCGGCCGCACCGGGCTCATCGTCGATCCCACCGGCCGCGCCGCGGATCGGGCCGCCGCCACCCTGCAGGCGTGCGTCGACGGCGTCGATCGGATCTGGGGTGCCGTGCTGCCCCTCGAGCCGGACACCGGGCGCCGGGGCCGGGCCGAACTGCTGATCCGGGACCGGGAGCGGGGCGGCTACTTCCCGCTGATCGTCGTCAACCACAAGGTCACCGACCCGGGCAGCGGAGCCGTCACCTCCGGTCTCGACGACTGGGCGCCGCGGGTCGACGAAACCAGGAAGGTGCGGGCCCAGCTGCGCGACCAGTTCCGGCTCGCCCAGCTGCACCGGATGCTGGCGCGGCACGGCCACGCAAGTCCCCGCCTGCTCGGCGGCGCGGTCGGCTACGGCGGCGAATGCATTCTCGTGCACGACCTGGCCGCCGTGATGGATCAGTACGACGAACGGTTCGCCGATCGGCTCGCCGTTGCGCGGGGCGAGGTTGCGACGGTGCCGTCGCAGGTGGGTGAGTGCCGATCCTGCCCGTGGTGGCCGGACTGCCGGGCGGCGCTGACCGAGGCGCGGGACGTGAGCCTGGTCGCGACGGGATCGCGTGCGGACGTGCTGCGCGGGGTCGGGGTGCACACCATCGACGCGCTCGCCGACTGGGCCGGTCCCGCGCCGGAGGAGTGGCAGGGCAACGGATTCGACGACGCCGTCGTGCTGGCGCGGGCCTGGCTGGCCGGGGTGCCGCTGGTGCGTCGCTCCGCGGAGGTGACGGTGACGCGCGCCGACGTCGAGGTGGACGTCGACATGGAGAGCTACCAGGAACACGGCGCCTACCTGTGGGGCACGTTGCTCACCGAAAACGGTGTGACGCAACCTTATCGGCCGTTCGTCACGTGGGATCCCCTGCCGACGGTCGACGAGGCGCGCTCGTTTGCCGAGTTCTGGTCCTGGCTGACCGGGACGCTGAATCGCACCCTGGCGGCGGGGAAGACCTTTGCCGCGTACTGCTATTCGAGGTCCGCGGAGGACAAGTGGCTGCTCGAGTCGGCGGCCCGGTTCGCGGGACTGCCCGGCATCCCCACCAGGGCCCAGGTCCGGGCGTTCATCGACGGACCGCACTGGGTGGACATCTACCAGGCCGTCAGCGACCAGTTCATCTGCCCGAACGGCAAGGGGCTCAAGAAGATCGCACCCGTCGCCGGCTTTCACTGGCGAGACGCCGAGGCGGGCGGTGAGGCGTCGATGAGCTGGTACCGCGAGGCCGTCGGCTACGACGGCGCCCCCGACATCACCCAACGGGAGCGGCTGTTCGTCTACAACGAGGACGACGTGCGCGCGACGAAGGTGCTGCGCGAGTGGATGACCGACCGCGCGGCGGCCGAGGTGCCGCTGGCATCGGAGCTGTAACGGCGGCCCCGGTTTCCTGCAGCGGCGCCTCCGGCCGTCGGATGGTCTATCGCGGGGTCATCCGCAGGGCGCCGTCCATGCGGATGGTCTCGCCGTTGAGGTAGTCGTGCTCGACGATCATCTGCGCGAGCTGCGCGTACTCGGCGGGCAGGCCGAGGCGGGACGGGAACGGCACGCCGGCCTCGAGGCCCCTGCGGTACTCGTCGGTGACGCCGGCGAGCATCGGGGTGTCGATGATGCCGGGGGCGATGGTGTTGACCCGGATTCCGTACTGGGCGAGGTCGCGCGCGGCCGGGACGGTCATGCCGTGCACGCCGCCCTTCGACGCCGAGTAGGCGATCTGCCCGATCTGGCCTTCGAACGCCGCGACCGAGGCGGTGTTGATGACGACCCCGCGCTGACCGGAATCGTCGACGGCGTCGGTGCCGGCGATCGCGTCCGCGGCCAGGCGCATCACGTTGAAGGTGCCGAGCAGATTGACCGTGATGACCGTGCGGAACAGCTCCAGGTCGTGCGGGCCGTTCTTGGACAGGATGCGGCCCGCCCAGCCGACACCGGCGCAGTTGACGACGGTGCGCAGCGGCACCCCGGAGGCAACGATCTGGTCGACCGCAGCCTGCACCTCGTCGCCGCTGGTGACGTCGGTGGCGATCAGCGTGACGCCGGCGGGGACGTTGTCGCCCGCACGCTCGATGGACTGGGCCAGGTCGAGCCCGAAGACGGTCGCGCCCGCCGCGGCGAAGCGCTTGGCGGTGGCGGCGCCGAGGCCGGAGGCCGCTCCGGTGACGAGTGCTGCGGTGCCCTGAAGTTCCACGGGTCCCTCCCCTTTCTCGACGGCCATTACTTGGTCGTCCTAGTACTTGGGGACACGATAGCGCAGAACGGGCCAGTTGAGTTAGAAGTGGTTCACCGAATGGCAGAACATGGGTGCCTCATCCGGTCGGGTGCAGGCGTTGCGTACAACAGTTGACCTGCGCATAAGTGGATTTCCGATTTCGCTGACCGGGTCCATAGCCGGTCCCTATGCTGGCGCGGTCGGGGGGCGTTCGCAGACGGTGGTCGCCCGTCATGGGAGTACCGCGCTCAGGAACCCGGATCGCCGGTCATGCGCAGTCAATGCACCGCCGCGCCGCGGGCAGCGCGTCCAGGCGTTCCGGACCGATCGGGCGCCCGCACCGCTCGCAGACGCCGTAGCTGCCCGCGTCGAGGCGGCGTTCGGCGGCGTCGAGTTCGTCGAGCTCGTGGCGGGCCTCGGTGAGTAGCGACGCCGTCTGGGCGCGTTCGAAGGCGACGGTCGCGCCCTCCGGGTCGTGCTCGTCGTCGTCGGTGGTCAGGTGCGAGCCCTCGATGATCTCGTCGAGTCGGGCGGTGAGGAAGTCGATGCGGTGCACCGCGTCTGCGCGTTCGGCGGCAATGCGTTGACGCGACGTGACGATGCCCGATTCCGGAAGCGTCATACCCGGTTCAACGTGAAACCATGCCGATCCGATACCCCGGGTCACTCGGTCGGGTGGAAGTCCGTGAGCTCGTAGTGCAGGGTCGGCGTCCGCATCGCCCGGTGCGTCGCGCGTACCAGCAGGTGCTGGAGTACTGGGAACCGGTGGTCGATCGCCCGGGCAGCCGCGGCGTTGTCGGCGCCCGACAACAGGTGCGCCGTCGCGGCGACCGGTTCCGGTCCGGTCGGCTTGCCCGACCAGGTGCAGGGTCGAATCCGGACCTCCGGGAAGTTGCGCAGGCGCTTGTTCTTCGATGCCCGGCCCGGGGTCCGGAAGTAGGTGTGGCCGCCGTCGACGGCGACGTTCACCGGTGTGTCCACCCAGGTCCCGTCCCGTTTCCGGGTTTGCAGGAGCACCACCTTCGCGGCGGCGACGGACTCCGGGGGTCTCTGCTCGGTCATGTCCAACCCTCCCGTGGGTGACGACGCGACACCCCCAGTGTCCTCCCCGCACCGATGATTTTCCCGTGCCCGCCGGGTCCACACATCGACGACACACAGTCACCGACGGAGGCAGCCATGACCATTGACCACGATCTCGGCCCGGCGGCGGGGCAGGTGTCCGGGCTCATCGCGGGTGTGCGTGAGGACCACCTGAGCCTGGCAACACCGTGCGAGCAGTGGACGGTGGACGACCTGCTGCGGCATCTGCTCGACCTCACCGCGGCCTTCGCCGCGGCCGCCAGCAAGGCGCCGTATCCCGCGGGCGTCTCCGGGGGACTGGCGGGTGACTGGCGGAACCGCCTGGACACCCAGCTCGACGATCTGGTCGCCGCGTGGCGCACCGCCGAGGCGTGGGAGGGCGACGCCTCGGCGGGCGGCGTCACGATGCCCGCGCCGGTGATGGGGGTCGTCGCGCTCGACGAGCTGGTCCTGCACGGGTGGGACCTCGCGCAGGCCACCGGCCAGCCCTACGACGCCGACCCCGCCTCCGTTCGGGCCTGCCTGGGGTTTGCCGCGTCGATGTCGGTGCCGGGGGAGGAGGCAGGCCGGGAGGGCCTGTACGGGCCCGTGGTTCCCGTCCCGGACGACGCCCCCGACCTCGTGCGGCTGCTCGGGTTCGCGGGCCGCGATCCGGGCGACGGGTGGCGGGATCGCTAAGCTCCTGCTCTCATGGCACTCAGCGCAACCCTGTACACCTTCACCCTCCAGCTGGCCGACGTCGATCGCGGGGTCTACCAGGACCTGGAGCTGCGGGTCGCGCGGCATCCGTCCGAGACAGCCGAGTTCATGCTCACCCGGCTGCTGGCCTACTGCCTCGAGTACGAGGACGGCATCGCGTTCAGCGACGGCGGCGTCTCCAGCACCGACGAGCCCGCCGTCCTGGTCCGCGATCTCACCGGCCGCATCACGGCGTGGATCGAGGTCGGCGCACCGGACGCCGACCGCGTTCACCGGGCGGCCAAGCTCGCCGACCGGGTCGCGATCTACACCCATCGCGACCCGGCCAAGGTCCTGGCCCCGCTCACTGGCAAGCGGATCCACCGCGCCGACGCGATCCCCCTCTATAGCTTCGACCGCGACTTCGTCGACGCCGCCGCCGCGGCCGTCGAACGCCGCAATACCGCCACCGTCTCCGTCACCGAACGCGAAGTGTTCCTGGACCTGAACGGCACCGGATTCGGCACGCCGATCGAGGAGCGCCGGCTGACATCCACCCCGTGACCGGGTGAAGGGCACCTGTGCCCCGGCTGCCGCCGTGCGGGTGCCCGTCACCCCGGGGTGCGGCAAGTGTTCAGCGAATCCCGTCCCGCCGCAAGGCAATCGAGACGGCCGCGGCACGATTGTCGACGCCGAGCTTGGCGTAGATGTGCGCCAGGTGGGTTTTCACGGTTGCCTCGCTGATGAACAGGCGCCTGCCGAGTTCCCGGTTCGTCAGGCCCTCCGCCAGCAATCCCAACAGTTCCGCCTCCCGCGCGGTCAGCGCCTGGTCGGGGCGCCGCATCCGGTCCAGCACCCGGGCCGCGACCGGCGGGGACAGGGCGCTCTCGCCCGCGACGGCGCCGCGAATCGCGGCGAAGATGTCGCGGGGGGCGGAGTCCTTGAGCAGGTAGCCGATCGCGCCGGCGTCCAGCGCCCGGACCACATCGGCGTCCGTGTCGTAGGTCGTGAACACCAGCACCGCCTGACCCGGTGTGTCGGCCCGGATCCGGCGGATCGCGTCCACGCCGTCGATGCCCTCGCCGAGCGCGAGGTCCATCATCACCAGGTCGGGGGAGTGGCGCGCGGCAAGGTCGACGGCGTCTTCGCCGGATCCGGCCTCGCCGACCACCTCGATGTCCGGCTGCGAGTCCAGCAGGGCCCGCAGTCCCGCCCGCACCACGAGGTGGTCGTCGACCAGCAGCACCGAGATCACGCCGCACCGCCGACCGGGATCTGCGCGGCGACGACGGTGCCCTCGCCCGGCGTGCTCTCTACGGCGAAGGTGCCGCCGAGGGCCTCGACCCGCTGCCGCATCGCGGGCAGCCCGAAGCCGTCCCGGTCACCGACGACGAAGCCGACGCCATCGTCGAAGACATCGAGCGCGATCGCGCCAGGCAGATAGGTCAGGGTCACCCCGACAGTGTGCGCGTCCGCGTGCCTGCGGACGTTCGACGCGGCGCTCTGCGCGACCCGGAGCAGCGCGTGCTCGACCTCGGACGGCAGCGCCATCACCGTCCCGACCACCCGGAGATGCGCGGCGGGGACGTACCCGCGGACCGCGGCGAGCAGCGCGGCGTCGAGCGACTGCGTCCTCAGGTCGGGGGAGCCGAGATGGTGCACCAGATCTCTTGTCTCGGACAGGTTCTCGCGGAGCAATCCCGTTGCTGTGCGGATCTCGTCGTCCGCGCGCGGCCCCGGCCCCACCTCGTCCGCGGCCTCGAGGTGCAGCAGCGCGCTGGTCAGTCCCTGCGTGACGGTATCGTGGATCTCGCGGGCCAGCCGCTCGCGTTCGGTCAGCACACCCGCCTCCCGCTCGGTCTCGGCCAGTTTCGTTTTCGCGTCGATGAGCTCGGAGAGCAGCTGCTCCCGCTCGACGGCGCCGCGTTGGACCTGCCCGTAGGCGAGGACGATCAGCGCGCCGGTGCACAGCGGCGCGAGCAGCACCGGCCACTCGGTGCGGCCGCTGAACGACATGAACTCGACGCCGGCGAACACCGCCAGCGCGGCGACGACCGGGTACGCCGCCCACCGCGGAAACGCCCGCGTGCACAGGAAAAAGATCGGGAAGGCGGTCCACGCGAAGCTCGGCGTCAGCCACACCAGCACCACCCACGATGTCAGCACCGGCCACACCCACGGCCGCCACGCACCCCCGCGGCGGGAGAGCACCACGATCACCCCGTACAGCGCGGCGAGGACGGCGATCAGGCCCGCGACGACCACCCAGCGGCCGCTGACCCCGTGGTAGGTCAGGTAGCGGGCCGTCGACGCCGCGAGCAGCAGGTAGAACGAGAGGTGGATCGCGACCGCGATCGGTCCCCGGAAGGGTGTCTTGTCCGGCACCGGGCCGATCCTACGGGCGGTGGTCCCCGACCGGATCGCCCATTCGGATGATCCCGCGGCAGCCGCGCGGGCGATGCCGCGGCACGGGGCCGGCGGCCAGGCTTGGAGCCGATCGAGTTTCCGATGCCCGAAAGGTTCGACGATGACCACCTCCCGCCGCCTGCCCCGCGCCCTCGCCCTCGCCGTCCCCGCGGTCGCCCTGCTCGCCGCAACGGCCTGCGGGTCCCCCGAGAACGCCGCCTCCTCGGCGACGACCGCGGAGGTGACCCCCGCCGCGGCGGTGCAGCAGGCCCCCGGCGGCGACCAGGGCACCATCACCGCGAACCGGCTCTCGGTCGGGGCCGCGGGCCGCGCGGCCCAGGCCGCCCTCGCCAGGTGCCAGGCCGACGGGCTCGGGTTCGTCACCATCGCGGTCGTGGACCGCGCGGGCAACGTGCAGGCGATGCTCCGCGGTGACAACGCCGCCCAGCACACGGTCGAGTCGGCCCGGCAGAAGGGCTACACCGCAGCCGCGTTCGGCGCCGACACCTCCGACCTCGTCGCCAGGGCGAAGGGAGACGGCCCGACCGTTGCCGACCTGCCCGGCACCCTGTTCCTGCCCGGCGGCGTGACCGTCAAGGCGGGGAACGCCTCGATCGCGGGCATCGGGGTCGGCGGGGCGCCGGACGGCAACGCCGACCAGGCTTGTGCCGCTGCGGGTCTCGCCGCGATCGAGGGAAGCCTGCGGTGAGGACCACGGTCGGAGTGATGCTCCTCGCCGTGGCGGTTCTGGCCGTGAGTGGCTGCGGGAGCGGCATTTCCGTGGAGAACCCCACCCCGCAGGCTGCCGCCGACGCGGGGACCGCTCCGCCGATGACACCGGAACCGGCGGTCGTTTCGAATCCCGGTCCGCCCGTGTCGACGCCGGAACTCGAGCGGGCACTGTTCGCGGCGGCGGTCACCGACGACGCGGACTCGGTGCGCGCCGCCGTGCGTCGCGGCGCCGCCATCGAGGCACGGGACGACGGCGGCCGCACCCCGCTGGTTGCGGCGACCAAGGCGAACGCGGCGGCGGCAGCAGCGGCCCTGATCGCGGCAGGCGCGGACGTGAACGCGAAGGACGACATGCAGGACTCGGCCTTCCTATACGCCGGCGCCGAGGGCCTCGACGAGATCCTCGCGGGAACGCTCGGGCACGGCGCGGACGTGCGGAGCATCAACAGGTTCGGCGGCACCGCGTTGATCCCGGCGGCCGAACACGGGCTGGTCGAGACGGTGCGCACGCTGATCCGAGCCGGCGTGCCGGTGAACCACGTCAACCATCCGGGGTGGACGGCGCTGCTCGAGGCCGTCGTCTACGGCGACGGGTCCGCCCGGTACGTCGACGTCGTTGGTCAACTGCTCGACGCGGGTGCCGATCCGACGATCCGGGACTCGCAGGGCCGCACCGTGCTGCAGCACGCGCGCGGGCTCGGGCAGCACGACATCGTGGCGCTGCTCGTCGCGCGGGACGGGACCTGACCGCCGCTACCGGAATGTGCGCTAGTGCTCCGTCGTTCACGGCGGAGGTGAAAGCACACGCGGGAGGCCCACCAAGGGCCGAGCGTGCCCTAGACCGGACGGTCCTGCTGCTCGATGTACTGCCGCAGCACCGAGAGCGGGGCACCGCCGACCGAGCCGGCGAAGTACGAACCCGACCACAGCCGTTGCGCCCGCCAGTAGTGCTGAACCAGCTCAGGGAACTCCTGCCGCAGCCGCCGCGACGACACACCTTTGAGGCTGTTCACCAGTTTCGACACCGCGACCTTCGGCGGGAAGTTCACGAGCAGGTGGACATGGTTGCTTTCGCCGTTGAACTCGACCAGTTCGACCTCGAAGTCGGTGCACACGTCTCGCATGATCGCCTCCATCCGTTGCAGGTGCTGGTCGGTGAACACTCGATGCCGGGATTTGGTCACGAACACCAAATGGGCGTGAAGGAGAAAAATGCAGTGTCTACCAGTGCGAATGTCGTCGCGCTCTGCCATAAACCAATGGTAGACTGTTGGGGTGCAGCTCCGATACCGGTACCGCCTCAACCCCACATCGGGGCAACAGGCGGCGCTGGCGCGAGCATTCGGATGCGCCCGAGTGGTGTTCAACGACGCGATCGCCGCCCGCGAACATGTACGACGGACCGGTCTGTCGTACCCGAAAGATGCGGAGCTGTCGAAAGCGTTGACCGCGGTGAAGAAAACGCCCGAGCGGGAATGGCTCACCGAAGTATCGTCGGTCGTGTTGCAGCAGGCCCTCGCCGACGCTTTCGCCGCGTACCGCAACTTCTTCGCCTCCCTCTCCGGGAAACGCAAAGGCACGAACCTGGGGGCACCCCGGTTCCGGTCCCGCCGCGACAATTGGCAGTCGATCAGGTTCACCCGCAACGCCCGCTTCACGGTGACCACGGGTGGGAAACTGCGACTCCCGAAGATCGGCGACGTGCCGGTGCGTTGGTCCCGCGACCTGCCAGCGGAACCGTCGTCGGTGACGATCGTCAAAGACGGTGCGGGCCGGTACTTCGCATCGTTCGTTGTTGAGATGGACGCCGAACCGTTGCCGTCGATCGAGTCCGAAGTGGGCATTGATCTGGGCCTGACCACGTTCGCGGTCCTGTCGAACGGCAAGACCATCACGTCCCCGAAGTTCTTCCGCCGCGCCGAGCGACGGTTGAAGAAGGCACAACAATCCTTGTCCCGCAAGGACAAAGGATCGAAGAATCGGGCCAAGGCGCGCCTGCGGGTCGCCAAGGCTCACGTGAAGATGGCCGACGCCCGACGCGACTTCATGCACAAGCAGTCCACGGCACTGATCCGCGAGAACCAAGCGGTCTACGTCGAGGACTTGTGCGTGAAGGGACTGGCCCGCACCCGCCTCGCAAAGTCGGTCCACGACGCCGCCTGGGGCATGTTTCTCCGCATGGTGGAGGACAAAGCCGCCCGATACGGGCGGACGGTCGTGAAGGTCGACCGGTGGTTCCCGTCGTCCCAGACCTGCTCGGTGTGCGGGCGGGTCGACGGACCGAAACCGCTGTCGATCCGATCGTGGTCGTGCCCGTGCGGCACGGTCCACGACCGCGATCTGAATGCTGCACGAAACATCCTCGCCGCCGGACGGGCGGAGAGGCGAAACGCCTGCGGAGAGACTGTCAGTCTTTCCGTCTAGCGGAAAGCGATTCTCTGTGAAACAGGAACCCACCGAGAGCGCCCACGCGGGTGCTGGTAGGAATCCCCGGCCTTCAGGGCCGGGGAGGACGTCAACTGTCGAGGTGCTCGCGCGACTCCGCGGCGGGCAGGGGCGCCGCCCGCCGGGACCGCGCCCGGTGCACGACCCCCGCCGCGATCGCGGCCGCCAGAATCGCCGCCGCCGCGATCGGTCCCGCCGGGCTGCCGGGGAACAGGCCGTCCAGCAGCAGCAGGACACCGAACACCAGGAACAGGGTCGCGGCGGCGAGCTGAATGAACCGCTCGGGCAGGTGCCTGCCGAGCACCGCGCCGACCACGATCGCGAGGGCGTCGGCGGCGACCATGCCGACCGTCGAGCCGATCCACACGCCAACCCAGTCGTTGTCCGCGGCGAGGGTGATCGTCGCCAGCATCGTCTTGTCGCCGAGCTCGGCGAGGAAGAACGCCGACGCAACGGCGAGGAACGCGGAGGTGCCGACCCGGCCGGCCTTGCCCTGCTCGTCCTCGCTGAGGCTGTCCCCGCGCAGCGTCCATGCCGCGAAGCCGATGAAGGCCAGGCCGCCGATGATGCTGATCAGGTGGGTCGGGATCGCGACGCCGAGGTAGTGGCCGACGGCGACCGAGACCAGGTGGACGACGGTGGTGGCGACGGTGATGCCGCCGATCACCACCCACCAGCGGTAGCGCAGTGCGAACGTCATCGCCATCAATTGGGATTTGTCGCCAAGTTCGGCAACGAAGATGACCCCGAAACTCAGCAGCAGGGCGGCAAGCACATTCACTCCTCCGGTCGAATTCTCGGAGGATGTTGGGACGTTCCTCCGGTCCCCGACGCGGGATGCGTCGACGACCGAAGGTCTCGCCCACCGGCATTCGCCGGTTCGAGCAGCCGGGCGGACCCAGGGATTCAAGGAACCGTGGGTCTGGCCAGTATGTCGACTGCTCGATTGGGGGCTACTCCCCTTCGCTGATCGCAACAGTACCCAGAGGACGGCAATTTGCCAACTGTCACAACAAGTTTGGAAACCCGAACTTTGAACTTCCGGTGTTGCTCAGGCGGCGAGCAGCATGGCCAAAACGGCGGTGTCGGGGTCGCTGCTCGGGTCGAGGCTTACCCGGCTGACCATCGAGGTGACCGTGCCGTCGGGTTCGGCCTCCACCCACGCGGCCCGATGGTCGAGGCCGAGATACGGCAGTCCGGGTAGCAGGACGCAACCCGACGCGACGCCGACGCATTCCGGCAGGGACGGCACCGTCTCGGAGGGGGGATGCAGCATCAGCAGGGCCGGCGGCTGGTGGTCGGCGAAACATCCAGGGGAGACGGCGGATTCGCCGACGATGGGGCCCTCGGCGACGACCAGGCCCACCGTGTCCGGCTGAGGATCATCGGGCAGGTCCTCGCGCGCGCCGAAAACCGTTGATGTGGAGAGCAATCCGGGGATCGATGCCACTCGGACCGCGAGCACCAGCAGCTGCGCCCACTCCTTGGTGGTGTCCGGCCAGCGGCCGGAGATGACGAATCCGCGCAGGATCCCCGCGGCATGGAACGGGGAAACCCCGATGTAGTCGCTTCGACTCATGCCCGCCCCCTGACCACACTCGCTCGTCCCGGCAGCGTCGCCGGCGGATACCTCCAGAATGCGCCCGAATCGGCTGGCAGACAACTCCGGTCGAGTGCCAGGACGGCGTCAGAAGCCGGGTCCCGGAACGGTCACCCGCAGCCGGAGCGCCGCGCCGGAACCGGCCGCGACCGCCGCCATCGGGTCGGTGCTCGGGGCGGTGCAGACGAATAGGTCCCGCCCATCCGCGCCGCCGAGCGCGACGGCGTACGGCCTGCGCACCGTGAACCGGTCGCCGACCGCGCCCTCGGCGTCCACCAGGAGGACGTCCCCGGTGGTCGGGGAGACCACCCAGATGCCGTTCGCGGCGTCGATCGCCAGGCCCTCCGGCCGCATGTCCGAGCCGAATTCGGCGAAGGTCCGCTGCTGTTCGAGGCCGCCGTCGGGGGCGATCGTGAACGTGGTGAGGCGGGGCGGCACCGCGCGGCTCTCGGCCACCGTGAGGGTGCCGCCGACGGCGTCGACGACCAGGCCGCCCGGGCAACGGAGCGAGCAGGCGACGTCGTGCACGGTGCCGTCGGGTTCGACCATCGCCAGGTCGTCCGTCGCGTGGTCGTCGCCGCGGCACCCGACATACGCCCGCCCGGTGACGTCCACCGACAGGTCCGCGAGCCGACCATCGGTGACCCCGGCGAGGTCGGCGTGCACGACAAGCTCCCCGCTCGCCTCGCGGCGCAGCAGCAGCCGGTCGGTGCCGCAGGCGATCAGCAGCCGACCGTCCGGCAGAAACCCGAGGCCCGCGGGGTGGCCGGGCAGTTCGGCGACGGTGTTCAGGGCGCCGGTGCCCGGGTCGAGGGCCAACACCGTGCCTGCGCCCTGGTCGGCGACCCAGAGGTGTCCGGCGTGCCACCGCGCGCTCACCGGGAACGTGAGCCCCTCGACGAGTGTGTCCACCGTCATGGTCACCACTCCACGATACGACTTCTCCCGGACGACGAACCCCCCGAAACGGCAGTCGCCGCGCTCCGTAGGGGGCGCGGCGACTGTGAGCTGTGAGCACTTCTGGCCCCGTCATGGGCCGAAAGGACTCACGGGCCGTCAGGCAATCAGGCCTGCGGTGGCGGTGCGGGCCTTCTCGAAGCGCGCGGACACGTCCGCCCAGTTGACGATGTTCCAGAAGGCGTTGACGTAGTCGCCCTTGACGTTCTGGTAGTCGAGGTAGAAGGCGTGCTCCCACATGTCGAGCATGAGCAGCGGGGTCAGGCCGATGGAGATGTTGCCCTGCTGGTCGTAGAGCTGGACGATGATCAGCCGCTGGCCGATGGAGTCCCAGGCGAGGATGGACCAGCCGGAGCCCTGGATGGCGTTGGCGTTGGCGTTGAAGTGGCTGCGGAACTTGTCGAAGCCGCCGAACTGGTCGTCGATTGCGGCGGCCAGTTCGCCTTCGGGCTTGTCGCCGCCGTTCGGGGAGAGGTTGTTCCAGAAGACGGTGTGGTTGGTGTGGCCGCCGAGGTGGAAGGCGAGGTTCTTCTCGTGCAGGTTCACCACGGGGGCGAGGGCGTCGGCGTCGCGGAGTTCCGCGAGCTTCTCGAGGGCGGTGTTGGCGCCTGCGACGTACGCGGCGTGGTGCTTGTCGTGGTGCAGCTCCATGATCTTGCCGGAGATGTGCGGCTCGAGGGCGGCGTAGTCGTAGGGCAGTTCAGGCAGCGTGTAGACAGACACTTCGGTCCCTTCCTTACGGGCGCGGGTGACGCCCGGCGTGTACCTATTCGATCCTTGCTCGGGCTCTAACCCAAACTCATTGGTACACCGTCCGCAATATTTGGCGTCACGCGCCCGGCGCCTTCCGGCGCTTCCCGGGCGGCGTCGGCGTCGTGTCTGCGCAGGGTGGGGCCCCGTCAATTCGTCCCGGTGGTGAACGGAACATTAAGATCGAGTGGTGCCCGAGCCGACCGTCCCACCCCCGGTGCGCGGTGTCGGCACCGCCGCGGCGCGGCGGCCCCACTTCGGCGGCGCGAACCTACTGCGGACGCTTGCGGTGCTGGCGGTCCTCTACTCGCACATCTCGTACTACCTGATCGACGACCTCGGCACCGGCTGGTGGATGATCGACACCGTCTACGAGGTGTTCGTCAAGGGCCTGAGGCTGCACCAGCACCTGTCGTTCCTCGGCGTCGCGGTGTTCATGGTGCTCACCGGGCTGCTGCTGACCGCGTCCGTGTCCGGTAACCATCCGGGCCGCTTCCTCGTCAACCGGGTCGGGCGGCTGCTGCCCGCGCTGTGGGTGGCGGTCGCGTTGGCGGTGCTGCTGGTCAAGGTCGGGATCAACGGCATGTTCAGCGGTCACGACGGCATCACCACCGGGCAGGCCGCGCTCAGCTTCGTGCTCGGCGGGTTCTTCCTCAAGCCCGAGGTCGCGGTGCTCGGGGTGACGTGGACGCTGGTCGTGCAGATCACCTTCTACGTGTACAGCGTCGCGACCCGTCCGCTGCTGCGCCGGGCCCCGGCCGCCGTGCCGATCCTCGGCGCCGCGCTGTGCTGCGCTGTGCTGATCTACAACCAGTACATTCCGCAGCCGTACTCCGTCCCGATGCTCACCAAGGTGGCCGCGACCCTGCCCGCGGTGTTCGTCGGCCAGGTCATCTACATGGCATGGACCCGGATGGCGAGTTGGCGGTGGCTCGCGGTCGCCGCGCTCGCGCAGGTGGAGGTCGTGCTGCTGGCCACCGACATCCGCGCCTACTGGGCCGGTGACCGATACCTGTGGACGATCGTGGTCGTCGCGAGCGCGGTGCTGGCGCTGGCGCGGTACGACGGCCCGATCGCCCGTTGGTCGGTCGTCCGCTGGACCGGAACCCGCAGCTACGCCATCTATCTGCTGCACACCCTCATCCTGTACCGGGCATACGACTGGACCGTCGGGCTCGTCGGCAAGACGGGTGCGGTCGTGGTGTTCCTCGCCGCGACGGCGGTCGCCTCGGAGCTGCTGTACCGGGCGGTGGAGGTGCCTGCCGGCCGCTGGATCGGGTCGGTGGCGGCGCGGGTCGGGGCGCCGAAGGCCGACCCGGGGGGTGCTGCCCGCCCCGGATCCGGGGCCGTCCGCGACGGATCCGAGGTGGCGGAGCGCGCGTAGCATCGGATCATGTCCTGGTTCGACGACATCCTCCGGCAGTCCACCGCGAAGTCCGTCCTGGTCACCCCCGATCAGGCCTTGCCGGGGCGGCCCGACCCGCTGCCGGTGCCCGCCGCCCACCACGTGAACGGCCACCGCCTGACGCCGCCGTTCCCGGACGGGTTGCAGACCGCGGTCGTCGGGATGGGGTGCTTCTGGGGTGCCGAGAAGGAGTTCTGGCAGGCCGGCGGCGTGTACAGCACCGCGGCCGGGTACGCGGGCGGCTTCACCCCCAACCCGACCTACGAGGAGGTGTGCTCCGGCCGCACCGGGCACACCGAGGTGGTGTTGGTCGTCTTCGATCCGGCGGTGATCACCTATGCGGCGGTGCTCCAGCTGTTCTGGGAGAACCACGACCCCACGCAGGGGATGCGTCAGGGCAACGATCAGGGCACCCAGTACCGGTCGGCGATCTACACCGTCGACGCGGAGCAGGCGGCGACGGCCACCGCCACCGCCGCCGCATACGGGAAGCGGCTCGCCGCCGCCGGATACGGCGAGATCACCACCGAAATCGCTCCCCTCGCCGCGTTCTACTACGCCGAGGACTACCACCAGCAGTACCTCGCGAAAAACCCCGGCGGCTACTGCCCGGTGCACGCGACGGGCGTCAGCTGCCCGATCGGGCTGGACGCCTGACCTGCTGTTTGGTGCTGCCCGCGCCATCCCTGAGGGGGTCAGCCCAGCTGCGGCATGACCTCGCTTGCCACCAGGTCCAGGTGGTCGAGGTCGTCGAGGTCGAGGGTCTGCAGGTAGATCCGGCTCGACCCCTGCTCGCCGTAGCGGCCGATCTTGTCGACCAGCTCCGCGGGTGACCCGGCGAGACCGTTCGTTCGCAACTCGTCGACCTCGCGGCCGATCGCGGCGGCACGCCCCGCGACCTCGCCGTCGTTCCGGCCGCAGCACAGCACCAGCGCGTTGGAGTAGACCAGGTCGGCGGGATCCCGGTCGATCGCGCGGCAGGCCGCCCGGACCCGCTCGAACTGGGTGGCGGTCGCCTCGAGCGACCCGAACGGCAGGTTGAACTCGTCGGCGAACCGTGCGGTGAGCGCGGGCGTGCGGGTTCGGCCGTTGCCCCCGATCAGGATCGGCGGTCCCGGGTGCTGATGCGGCTTCGGGAGGGCGGGCGAGTCGGCGACGCGGTGGTGCGCGCCGTCGTAGGAGAACGTCTCGCCGATCGGCGTCTTCCACAGGCCGGTGATCACCTCGAGGGTGTCCTCAAGGCGGTCGAACCGCTCCTTCAGCGACGGGAACGGGATGCCGTATGCAAGGTGCTCCTCCTCGTACCAGCCCGCGCCGATCCCGAGGTCGATGCGACCGCCGCTCATCGCGTCGACCTGGGCAACGGAGATCGCGAGCGGCCCCGGGTGCCGGAACGTGGCGGAGGTGACCAGGGTGCCGAGGCGGATCGTGGACGTTTCGCGGGCGATGCCGGCGAGGGTGATCCAGGCGTCGGTGGGGCCGGGCAGTCCGGTGGTGTTCATCGCGAGGTAGTGATCGGAACGGAAGAACGCGCCGTAGCCGGCCCGCTCGGCGGCCTGCGCGACGCGGCGCAGCTGATCGTAGGTCGCGCCCTGCTGTGGTTCGGTGAAGATTCTCAGTTCCATGGGTATCCACTGTGCACCATCGCGCGGCCCGCCGCGCCGTCCGACGGGGTGTGCACGACCTGTGAACAGGGCTGTGGAAACTGTGGACAACTCGGTGGACAACCTGTGAGTTTCGGCGCGAACCCGGACGTCGGGGCCGGATTTGTCGTGGGCAACCGGGTAGCGGCCATCCCCAGCCTGTGGAATCCGCTCCTGTGGAGCAATCCACCAGGCTCGGCTGCCGGGCGGGGCGGGAACGTGACACTATCGAATCGTGAGCTTTGGTGACGTTCCCTCGGTCCCCGTCACGGAGGTGCCCGTGCCTCCGTACGCCGCGGCGGTGCTGCTCGATATCCGCGAGGACACCGAATGGGCCGACGGCCACGCGCCCGACGCCCTGCACATCCCGATGTCCGACGTGCCCGCTCGGCGGGACGAGATCGACATCGACGCCGAGGTGTACGTGGTGTGCCGGTCCGGCGGCCGCTCGATCACCGTCGTCACCTACCTCAATGAGTGCGGCTTCGACGCGGTCGGCGTCACCGGCGGCATGGTGGCCTGGCAGCAGGCCGGTCGACCGCTCGTCGCGGACGACGACAGGTCGGCGAAGATCTACTAGATGAGCGCCGTCCAGGTCTGTGTCCGCTGCGCCGCACGCTGGCCCGTCGTCGGCGCGCCTGCCCAATGGTGTCCGGGGTGCCGCGGGGTGCTGCTTTCCCCGACGCTGACCGGGCACCCGGAGCCCGCGTCCCGCCGGAACTTCCGTTGGATCGCCCGCTCACCGGCGACGGCGCCCCGCACCCCGCCGAACCACACCGCAGGTCCGGACCGGACACCGTCCTACCCGCAGCCGCCCCGGTGGGGTCTGACGGATCAGCCACCGGCCACGGCCGAGGAGCAGGCGACCCGCACCGAACGGCTCGCGGAGCTGGCGCCGACCCTGCTCACCGCGACCGCCCTGCTGTTCGTGTTCGGCGCGGCCGCCGAACTGTTCCGCTACGTCCTGCTGTTGCGCAACCGGACCACGCTGATCTCCCCGACGATGCTCGTCGTCTCCGACGGCCTGGTCTTCACGGCCGGGGTGATGGCGCCGTTGGTGGCCTTCGCGGCCGCGGCCGCTTCGGTCGCCTGGCTGCTCGGCGCCCGCCGGGACGCGTGGCGGGCGGCGGGCCGCACCGATCCGCGGTCGCCGACCTCGATCGCGGCGGGCTGCCTGATTCCGGTGGCGAACCTGGTCTGGCCCGGGGTGTTCCTCACCGAACTGGCCGGACCCGACTCCCGACTGCGGGCGCTGGTCCGGATCTGGTGGGCGACCTGGGCGCTCGGTGGGGCGTTGCTGATCGTCGCGTTCGCCTGGCGCTCACACGATTCCCTGCAGGGCCGGGCCAACGGGGTGCTGCTGGCGGTGCTGGTGAACCTGGTGGCTGCCGCGGTCGCGACGCTCACCCTGATTGTGACGCGGCACGTCGACCGACTCGACCTCGCGGGCCGACCCCGCTCCGCCGTCCGGTGGCTGGTGACGACATGAGCCCGGATCGCCGGGGCCCCCTCGTCGTCGCGCACCGCGGTGCCTCCGCGGCGCTGCCCGAGCACACCCTCGCCGCATACGAACTCGCGCTCGACCAGGGCGCCGACGGGCTCGAATGCGACGTCCGGTTGACCCGGGACGGTCACCTGGTGTGCGTGCACGATCGCACCGTCGACCGAACCTCCTCCGGGTCCGGCAGGGTCAGCGAGATGACCCTGCGCCACCTGTCCGCCCTGGACTTCGGCGGCAACGGGGAACCGGTGTTGACCCTCGCCGAACTGATCACCCTGGTCCTCGACCACCCGGCCCCGACCAAGCTTTTCATCGAGACCAAGCATCCGGTGCGTTACGGCGGGCTGGTCGAGAGCAAGGTGCTCGCCGAGCTGTCCCGGTTCGGCCTGTCAGCCCCGGTGTCCGCCGATCATTCGCGGGCGGTGATCATGTCGTTCTCGGCGGCCGCGGTGTGGCGGATCCGCCGGGCCGCGCCGCTGCTGCCGACGGTGCTGCTCGGGGAGGCGTCCCGGTATCTCGGGGGTGGTGCGGCGACCACCGTCGGCGCGACCGCGGTCGGCCCGTCGATCCGGACGCTGCGCGAGCATCCCGACCTCGTCGACCGGGCCGCCGCCGCGGGCCGGGCCACCTACTGCTGGACGGTGGACGAGCGGGACGACGTCGAACTGTGCCGCGATCTCGGCGTCGGGTGGATCGCGACGAACCATCCCGGCCGCACCAAGGGGTGGCTCGACGGCTGAGCAGCCGGAGCGATGCGGCGGGTGCGTGTAGGTTTCCCGACGTGGGTAAGAGCAAACGAAACAGTGGTCCGAAGCCGGGCAGCAACCGCGCCGCCAAGCTCGCCGAGCGGCGAGCCGAGCAGGAGGCGGCCGCGTCGACGGCGGTGCCGCGGCCGTTCGAGGGGCTCGCCGCCGAGTGCGACCTGATCGCGCTGCGCGAGTTCGTCCCGTCGGCGACGGCGCCGCTGCCGGTGCGGTCGGAGGAGCGTTCGGTCGTCGTCGCGACGGTGCTGCCGGGTGCGGTCGCCGCGTTGGTGCGCGACGAGGAGCAGGCCACTTCAGCGGCCGGCACCGCCGGCGTCGGCTTCGTCGGGTTGCAGGTGCAGTCGCAGTCCCCGGACCTGGCGGCGGACCTCGGTGCCGCGGCCCACTGGGCGCAGACGGCGACGCCGGGGGAGTCGCTGACCGCGGCGAACCCGCAGGCCGACGGGCCGCGGTTGGCCGATGTGATCGACCCCGCTGCCGCGTTGGACGTCACCGTGCACCAGGACTTCAACTGGTGGATCCCGGCGGGTGTCACCCCGGCGCCGGAGGTCGCGGCCACCGTCGAGCAGGCCAATTCGGTGATCATGCCGTCGGCGCGGTTGGAGGCGGACGGCGTCGTCGCCGCCTGGTGGGTGGACGCGGGGGAGAAGGCGCACCTGCGGTGGGTTCGCCCCGAGGACGAGGATCAGCTGATGCTGGCCCTGGCCCGGGTGCACGCCGCGGGCGGCCTGCACCTCGGTGAGGGTTCCCGGTACGCCGGGTCGTTCCGCACCCACGGCCTGCTGGTGCCGGTCTTCGACCTCGACCCGGAGAAGCACGCCCAGGAATGGGCGGCCGCCACCGCGGACCTCGGCGACCGCCTCGCGCAGGCCCTCGCCGTCGACGCCCCGCTGAACTCCGACGAGCGCCGCGCCCGCGACGGACTCCGCGGCCGCCAGGTCACCCTGCGGTAGGCGGCTCCGCCGCCCGTGAGTCTTTCTGGCCCCCTTGTGGGCCAGAAAGACTCACGGGCGCGGAGCGCCTATCCAGCGATGACGACGTGCAGGGTGCGCGGGCCGTGGACGCCCTCGACCCGCTCGAGCTCGATGTCGGAGGTGGCCGACGGCCCGCTGATCAGGGTGGTCGGCCGTTCCGGAACCAGGCGCGCGAGAGCCTCCGGGACCCCGACCTCGACGCTGTCGACGGTCACGACGCACAGGTGCACGTCCGGGACCAGGGTCAGGGCGCGGCGGCCCTGGTCGGGGCTGCCGTCGAGGAAAATGGTGCCGGTCTCCGCGGCGGTGACGGTGGACGCGGTCACGACCGCGTCCAGTTCCGACAGCCGTGGCGCGGGGGTCTCGGACGAGTCCACCTGCACCTCGCCGCCGAAGGTCGACAGCCACGAATCATCAAGCCCGGCAGGAACTCCGACGCGGTGCGCGCCGATCTCGCCGAGCACCCGGGTGATCGTGTCGGCGACCTCGGCTGCGGCGCACCGATGGACGTGCGCCTTGTAGTCGACGAGACGGTCAACGAGCAGGTCGATGCGGTCGCCGTCGGGCATGGTTCGCCCGGTCCGGTACGCCCGCGGAATATCTTGCGGTGCAGGAGGAGCCAGCTTCTGTGCGTCCCGGATCCGGGCGAGGACCGTCTCGCGCGCGCTCATTCCCGTCCCTCCGCTCGCGCGGCGTCCATCGCCGACCGGCCCTCCGCGGACTCCCACCACTGCCGGAACGTCTGCTTCGGGGGCGCGGGGAGGTCGCGGGCCGCGGTCCAGCCGTTCAGCGGTGGGGGCAGCGTGGAGATTTTCCCCTTCTTCCCGGCGACCAGCCGCCCGAGGCCCGCGGCCTTCTGCGCCACCGTGAATCGCCGCGCCGAACTCATCGCGATCGACGCCGCCCGCATCGCTGCCTTCTCCGCACCGAACCCGGCCTGCTCGACCTTCTGGTGACGCAGTTCGACGAGCAGTGACGGGATGTCGATTTTCACCGGGCAGGCGTCGAAGCAGGCGCCGCAGAGGCTGGACGCGAACGGCAGGCTGGCGTTCGGGTCGTCGTCCGCGTCCATCCCGGCGAGCTGCGGGGTCAGTACCGCGCCGATCGGCCCGGGATAGGTGGAGCCGTAGGCGTGTCCTCCGGTGCGCTCGTACACCGGGCACACGTTCAGGCACGCCGAGCAGCGGATGCAGTGCAGGGCCTGCCTGCCGATCGAGTCGGCGAGCGCGGCGGTGCGTCCGTTGTCGAGCAGGACCAGGTGGAAGGCCTGCGGGCCGTCGCCTGGCGTCACGCCGGTCCACATCGAGGTGTACGGGTTCATCCGCTCACCGGTCGAGGACCGCGGCAGCAGTTGCAGGAATACCTCCAGGTCCGCGTACCGGGGGAGCACCTTCTCGATGCCCATCACCGTGATGAGGGTCTGCGGCATGGTCAGGCACATCCGGCCGTTGCCCTCGGACTCGACGACGCCGAGGGTGCCGGTCTCGGCGATCCCGAAGTTCGCTCCCGACACCGCGACGGGCACGGTCATAAACTTGTGCCGCAGGAACTTTCGTGCCGCAGCCGCCAGGTGGGCTGGTTCCGCGTCGAGGTCCGGGTCCACGCCGGCCATCTCGCGAAGGAAGATCTCCCGGATCTCCGAACGGTTCCGGTGGATTGCCGGCACCAGGATGTGCGACGGCTTGTCATGTCCGAGTTGGACGATCAGCTCGGCGAGGTCGGTCTCGTATGCGGTGATGCCGTTGGCCTCGAGATGTTCGTTGAGCTCGATCTCCTGGGTGGCCATCGACTTCACCTTGATCACCTCGGTGGCGCCGGTTGCCCGGATCAGGTCGGTGACGATCGCATTGGCCTCGTTCGCGTCGGCGGCCCAGTGCACGACTCCGCCGCGCGCGACCACCGCGGCCTCGAGCTGCTCGAGCAGCTCCGGTAGTCGGTTCATCACGTCGGACTTGATCGCGGAACCGCTGTCGCGTAACTCCTCCCAGTCCGGCAGTTCGCCGGTGACCGCCAGCCTTTTGGCACGGATGGTGTGGGTGGCCTTGCCGATGTTGCGGCGCAGCTGCGCGTCCGCCAGCTCGTGGTGCGCGGCCTTCGGGAAGGTCTCGGTGCCGCGGAGGAACCCGACTCCCTGCGGCGCACGGGGCGGGACGGGGGGGAGTCCGAGGCCGACGGTGGTCATGCGGGCTCCTTCGGCGGGGTGGACGCGAGAATCTCGGCGAGGTGGATGGTGCGGGTGCCCATCTGCAACCGGGACATCCCACCGCCGATGTGCATCAGGCAGGACGAGTCACTGGCGCAAAGGGATTCGGCTCCGGTGGCCGCGACGTTGCGGATCTTGTCGGCGAGCATCGCGGTGGACGTCTCCGCGTTCTTGAGCGCGAAGGTGCCGCCGAAGCCGCAACAGGAGTCGGCCTCCGGGAGTTCGACGAGGTCGATGTCGCGGACCGCCCGCAGCAGCCGCAGCGGCTTGTCGCCGACCCGCAGCATGCGCAGCGAGTGACAGGTGGGGTGGTAGGTGACGCGGTGCGGGAACCAGGCGCCGACGTCGGTCACCCCGAGCACGTCGACGAGCAGTTCGGACAGCTCGTAGGTCTTGGCCTTGACCGTCTCGACCCGCTCGCGCAGCGCAACCCCGCCGTACCGGGCGGCGACGATCTCGTGTTGGTGTCGCACCGACCCGACGCAGGACCCGGACGGGGCGACGACCGCGTCGATCGCGGCGTCACCGAACTCGTCGGCATAGTTCGCCACCAGGGGCAGCGCGTCGGGTTGATACCCGGTATTGACGTGCATCTGGCCGCAGCACGTCTGGCCGGGTGGGAACACCACCTCGTGGCCGAGCCGGGTCAGCAGCAGTGCGGTGGCTCGGGCGGCGTCGGGGAACATCGTGTCCCCGATGCAGGTGGCGAACAGCGCGATTCGCATGGAGATCTCCGCAGTCGTCGTTGTGGTCAGACCACAGTAACCCACGGTCAACGCGTTTTCGCAAGATCGGCAACGATTCCGACTCGGAGCTCGATTGTGACCCCGGTCATGGTGTACCTTGCTGTGGTCTGACCACACAGTCACGACGAAACCCGCCGCCACCAGCGGCGCCGTCCCAGGAGTTTCATGTGGCAATCGACCACCTGGCGGTGACCTTCACCCCGGCCACCGACGCCGTCGCGCACAGCCTGACCGCCTCGGCGCTGGTCGGCCTGACGCCGTTGCTGACGTTCTTCGTGCTGCTCGCCGGTTTCAAGCTCAAGGCCTGGTACGCCGGCCTCGGGGCCCTCGCGGTCGCGGTGGTGGTCGCGATCGTCGGCTTCTCGATGCCGGTCTCGCTGACCGGGCTGTCGGCGCTGCAGGGCATCGCGTTCGGGCTCTTCCCGGTGATGTGGATCGTGGTCACCGCGATCTGGTTCTACGAACTGACCGTCGTCAGTGGGCGGTTCGAGGACCTGCGGCGGGTGTTCAACTCGATCGGCCGCGGCGACATGCGGGTCCAGGCGATGCTGATCGCCTTCTGCTTCGGCGGGATGCTCGAGGCGCTCGCCGGATTCGGTGCCCCGGTGGCCATCACCGGCGCGATGCTGATCGCCCTCGGCATGCCACCGATCCGGGCCGCCGTCACCGTCCTTGTCGCGAACACCGCCCCGGTCGCGTTCGGCGCCATGGCAATTCCGATCACCACCGCCGGAAACCTGACCGGCATCCCGGCGACCGAGATCGCCGCGGTCGTCGGCAGGCAGACGCCGGTGCTGGCGCTGTTCGTGCCGCTGCTGCTGCTCTTCCTGGTCGACGGGCGTCGCGGCATGCGGCAGGTGTGGCCGATCGCCCTTGTCACCGGCGTGGTCTTCGCGTTCGCCCAGTTCTGGTGTTCGAGCCACTTCTCCTACGAACTCACCGACGTCGTCGCCTCCCTCGCCGGTCTGGCGGCCGCCGTGCTGATGCTGCGCTTCTGGGCGCCGACCACCCCCGACGACCAGCGCTCCCACGTGGAACCGGAACCGCTCGGTGCGTCCCGGGTGTTCCTTGCCCTGTTCCCCTACCTGCTGGTGGTGGTGGTCTTCGGTGTCGCCAAGCTGTGGACCCTCGGCGTCGACCTGCCCGCCTGGCTGTCCGGCACCGACCGCCGGGTCGAGTGGCCCGGCCTGTACGGGAACCTGCTCACCGGCAGCGGCGAGCCCGCATCCAGCGCCGTCTACACCTTCTCGTGGTTGTCGAACCCCGGCACCCTGCTGCTGATCTGCGGTGTCATCGTCGCCGTCGTCTACCGCTTCTGGACGAGCAACGGGCAGTTCCCGATGTCGGTCCGCGCCGCGGCGACCACGTTCGGCGTCACCCTCGTCAAGATGCGCCTTGCCATCGCTACCGTCGCCACCGTGCTCGGCCTGAGCTACGTGATGAACCAGTCCGGGCAGACCGTCGCGATCGGTACCTGGCTGGCAGGCACCGGTGCGGTCTTCGCGTTCTTCTCGCCGATCCTCGGCTGGCTGGGCACGGCGGTGACGGGTTCCGACACCTCCGCCAACGCGTTGTTCGCGAAGCTGCAGCAGACCGCGGGACAGCATGCGGGGATCGACCCGACCCTGCTGGTCGCCGCCAACACCTCCGGCGGCGTCGTCGGCAAGCTCGTCAGCCCGCAGAACCTGACCATCGCGGCGACCGCGGTCGGTCAGGCGGGAAGCGAACCGGTGTTGCTGCGCAAGGTGATCGGCTACAGCCTCGGCATGCTGCTGATCCTGTGCACGCTGGTGTACCTGCAGTCGACGCCGGTGCTGGGATGGATGCTGCCATGAGCGGGCGCCTAGGCTGACCACCCATGTCGTCGCTGTCGTCCCCGCCGTCCGCCCCCCGCGCCTGGGAGCAGGTGCTGGCCAGTCTCGAGCGGATGCTCGTCTCCGGTGAGGCCCGTCCCGGCCAGCGGCTGCCCAGCGAACGGGCGCTGGCCGCGGACCTCGGGGTCGGCCGCTCCTCGGTGCGTGAGGCGCTCCGGGTGATGGAGGCGATGGGGCTGCTGCGCGCCCAGACTGGGTCCGGGCCGAACGCTGGCGCGATGATCGTCGCCCGACCCACCGGGGGAATGTCGATGCTGATGCGGATGCAGGTTGCAGCGCAAGGGTTTCCGGTCGACGACGTGGTCCGGACCCGGCTGATTCTTGAGTCGGAGGTGATGCGGACGCTGGCCGCGCAGCGACCGGTGCCCGACCTCGGCCCGGCCGTCGAATTGCTCGACGCGATGGACGGCGCTTCGCTCACCGCGACGGAGTTCCTGATCCTCGACTCCCAGTTCCACGTCGCCCTCGCGGACGCGGCCGGGAATCAGGTGGTGGCGGCGATGATGGCGGGTCTGCGTGCGTCCATCGAGTCGTACGTCGTCGGCGGCGTCGACCCGGCGGGCTGGCCGACCATCTGCAGCCGGCTGCGGCACGAGCACCGGGGCCTCGTCGAGGCCGTCGAGGCCGGGGATCCGCAGTTGGCCCAGCACCGGATCCGGGACCACATCCGCGGCTACTACGAGGGCGTCCGGTCCTGACTAGATCGCGCCGCCCGCGATCGGGGGTGCGCCGACCGAGCCGTCGGGGCCATTCATCTCGCGCGCGACGAACGCCTCGAGGTCGAACAGGTTGGTTCCGGCCCGGTCCGCGACGGTGAGCAGGGTGTTCATCGTCGCGACCTCCTCGACCTGCTCCTTGAGGAACCACTGCATGAACTGCTCGCCGAGGTAGTCGCCCTCGTCGCGGGCCGTGCGGGCGAGGGCGACGATCTGCTCGGTGACCGCCTTCTCCTGTGCCAGTGCGAGCGCGATCGGCTCCCGCGGGGCGCCGAAGTGCGATTGCGCCGGGTCGACACCGGTGAGCGCGACCTCGATGTCCCGGTCGAGGAAATACTGCACGATCATCATCGCGTGATTCCGCTCCTCGACGGACTGGGCGTAGAAGTGCTGCGCCAGTTGCGGAAGATCCGCATTGTCGAAGTACACGGCGATCGCGATGTACTGATGCGACGCATTGAACTCGTTGCGGATCTGCTCGTGGAGGAGGGCGTGAAACTTGGTCTGGTTCGCGTCATCCGGTGTGGGCATGGCAGCGACAATAACGCTGGTCAGGGCGCTCCGCATCCAAGCGCAACCTTATTGAGGGCAGTGTTTCCTAACTGAGTTCACCCTATTTTCCGGGTGCCCGCCGGGGCCGCGCGCGTGGCCCAGCCGGTCAGATCGGTCCGCCGGCGGGCCGCGGTGCCGACGGATCCGGAGCGGCGGTCGAGTTCAACTCGCGGGCCACGAATTCCTCGATGTTGAACAGGTTTCCGCCCGCCCGATCGACGATCGTCAGCAGCGTACTCATCGACGCCACCTCCTCGACCTGCTCCTTGAGGAACCACTGCATGAATTGCTCGCCGAGGTAGTCGCCGGTGTCACGGGCGGTGCGGGCGAGGGCGGTCACCTGCTCGGTCACCGTATGCTCCTGCCGCAGAGCCAGTTCCACGGGTTCGCGAACCGAGGTGAACGTGGTCACCACCTCGCCGACGCCGGGCACGTGGACGTCGAGGCCGTTGTCGACGAGGTACTGGATCATCATCATCGCGTGGTTGCGTTCCTCGTTCGCCTGCGCGTAGAAGCGCTGCGCGAGTTGCGGCAGGTCGTGACTGTCGAAGTACACCGCGACCGCGATGTACTGCTGGGACGCGGTGAACTCGTTGCGGATCTGCGCGTCGAGAAGGGCGTGGAACTCGCTGCGCTCACTGGTCTCGGACATGCGGCCGAGCCTACCGTCGCCCCGGATCAGTTGGTGGTGACCAGGTCCGCGGGCACCGGCTCGTCGTTGGCCAGCGCATCGAAGAACCGGGAGGCCGCGTCCCGGTCCCAGCGCAGCACGTTGCCGGATCCGGCGACGTCCTCGAACCCGCCGATCGGGACCGTGGTCGTCACCAGGTCGCCGCGCATCGCCAGGGCGAGCGCGCCCAGGTGCCACAGGTGATCGTCCTCGTCCACCTGCAGCGACCCCGCCGCCTCGGTGATCATCGGCCACAACCGCAGCGGATTGATCATCGTGCCCAGACTCGTCGCCTTGTCCAGCATCGCCGACATGAACAGGCGCTGGTTGTTCATCCGATCCAGGTCGGCGAGCGGGGTTGCGCGGCTGCGGACGAAGCCGAGCGCCTCGGGCCCGGTCAGATCCTGGCACCCGGCCTGCAGGTTGATCCCCGCGAGCGGGTCGTCGATCGGGTACGGCACGCACAGGTGGACGCCGCCGATCGCGTCGACGATGCCGGCAAAGCCGCCGAATCCGATCTCCGCGTAGTGGTCCATCCGCAGGCCCGTCGCCTCCTCGACGGTCTGCACCAGCAGTTGCGGTCCGCCGCCGTCGATCGAGAAGGCCGCGTTGATCTTGTCGCTGCCCCACCCGGGAATGTTGACGTACGAGTCGCGGGGGATGGACACCATCGTCGCGCCGCCGCTCTTCGGGATGTGCACCACGATGATGGTGTCGGTGCGCTTGCCCTGGATGTCGCCGCCCGCGGCCAGTTCCCGGTCCTGCTCGGCGGTCAGGCCCGCGCGGCTGTCGGAGCCGACCAGCAGCCAGTTGGTGCCAGGGGTATCGGCGATCCGTCCTGGATAGTCGGCGAGCGCGTCGATCCGATTCAGTGAGCGGTCGAGGTAGACCACCGAGCCGACCATGACCAGCAGCAGCACCAGCACCGTCAGCCCGAGGCGGCGGCCCCAGCGGGCGCGACGCCTCGGTGCCGGCTCCGCTGGCGGTGGGCCGGCGGGGCGTCGTGGGCGCGGCGGCGGTGGCGGCGGCGGGACCGGGGTCCCGGCGCGGCGCTCCGGGTACGGACGGGGGGTCTGGGTCGGGGCGTGACCGGAGGCCGCCCTGGGGCGGGGTTGCGGCGCGGGGCGGGGCGGTCGCGGGTCCGGTTCCTGGGACCACGCCCGCGCCGGGGCGGGGCGGCCGTCGCGGCGGATGACCTGTGTGCCCTCCGGCGGTGGCGCGGGCCGATTCCGCGGCGGGGGCCCGCCGCGGACCTGGCCCGGACGGGGGTCCGGGTGCCGAACGGGGTACTGCTGCGGCGGCACGCTGCCCCGGTGCGGCTGCGGTCGCCCCGCGCCCTGCGGTGCGGGCCCCGAACCGTGCCCGCGCCGCGGATCGGCCCCGCGCCCCACCGCGGGGTCACGGGGGTCGCGATATCGGGGGTGGTCGCCGCTCACCCAAGAAACTGTACTGGCGACCACCGGATTCCTGGTCGACGTCGGTCAGGGCAGCCACGGCAGGTGGTCGTGCAGCACGGTGTAGCCGACGAACGCGACGGTGTCGATCAGCCAGTGCGCGACGACCAGCGGCCACAGCTTTCCGGTCCGCTGCCAGTACCGGCCGAACACCAGGCCCATCACGACGTTCCCGAGGCCGCCGCCGATGCCCTGGTAGAGGTGGTAGCTGCCGCGGAGTAGGGCCGACGCCCCGAGCGCGGCGTTCTCGCTCCAGCCGAGTCGCCGCAGCCGGGAGAGCAGGTAGGCGACCACCAGCACCTCCTCGGCGGCCGAGTTGGCGAGCGCCCACAGCACCAGCGCCGGCAGCCGCCACCAGTGGTCGTCGACGGTGCTGGGGACCACGGTGAGGTTGGCCCCGACCGCGGTCGCGGCCAGGTAGAGGACCAGCCCGGGCAGCCCGATCAGCGCGGCGAGTCCGACACCCGGCAGCAGGTCGCGTCGCCAGCGCGGGCGCGGGCCGAGACCGATCCGTTCCGGCCCGAGCCCGCTGCGCCACAGCAGGTACAGGCCAAGTGCCGCCCACGCGCAGAGTCGGGCGATGCCGAGCAGTTGCCTGCCGAGGTCGATCCAGCCGATGGTGGAGCGGGAGGCGTTCAGGGCGACGGACTGGTCGGACAGTTGGCCCGGTGCCATCGCGGTCTCGATCAGCGACAGGGCACCGGACAGCCCGCTGAGACCGAAGGTGACCAGCAGGACGACCGTGACCTCGACCCACAGCGCACGGCGCTGCGCCGGGTCCAGTGGTGGGTCCGTCGGTGTTGGCGGGGTCGGCCGGAGCCAGTCGTCGAGCCGGGTCACGTGACGACGATAGGCGCGAGCGCGGCGCGCCTCAGTGTCGGGCGCGCAGGCCGTTGAGGAACGGGCAGCCAACGAGGATGCGCAGCGCCCGGTTCAGTCCGGCGGCGTCGTCGACGGGTTCGCCAAACGGCAGTCGGACGTCGTTGTCGCCGGTCGGTCCCTCGACCCGCAGTCGGATGCCGTAGCGGTCCAGCCCGAGTGGGCGGACCCGTCCGTGGCGCAGATGCGACGGAAGGCGCTGCGCCAGTTGATGAACGAGGTCGCCGTGGCCCGCCTCCAGATGCTCGAGCCAGCAGTCCTCCACCGACCAGAACGGGTCGAGCGGCGCGGTGAGGAGGTCCCCGAGCGGCACCGGTTCGGCGCCGTGGCTGTCGGCGACGACGACGGAGTCGAGCACCAGTCGCAGCAGGGTGGTGGTGTGGCCGACGTCGAGCAGGGCCGGGTCCGGGTGGTCGGCGGCGACGGCGGAGGCGAGGGCGCGGACCGCCTCGGCGGGGACGGCGTGCAGGCTGCCGCGCAGCCACACCAGGGAGCGGACCGGTTCGCGCAGGACGAGCGGTGCGTGGTCGGTGAGTTCGAGGACGGCGGGCAGGCCGCCGCGGCCGGCCTGCCAGGTCAGCGCGGTGACCGCGGTGCCGTCCGGGACGGCGAGGACGACGTCACCGCCGGAGCGCAGGTGGTGGACCGCGACGGTGACCGGATCGCTGCCGTCGGCGGCGAGGACCGCCTGCCCGGCGCGAGCGCAGGCGGTGCGGACGCGTTCGGCGGTGGACGGGCCGAGGACTGCGGCGGCGGTCATGATGCTCCTTTTCGGTCCGCGCGGGGTGGATTCCCGAGATGCGGCGGCGGTCACAATAGGTTAGCCATGCCTAAGTTAGATGAGAGGGGCGGGCCGCGCAAGGGTTCGCGCCGGGGATACCGTTGACCGGTGGCCACCCTGCTCAACCTGCAACCACCCGCCCCCAGCGAACCCCAGCCCCCGTTCGCGGGGCTGATCTCCCGGGCCCGCCCCGACGCCGACAGCGCCCGTGGTCGCGCACGGGACGCGCTGGTCGGTCCGCCGGTGCGTGCCGCGTCCGCGCTCGGCGACACGAACGGCCTCGACGGCCCGCTGTGGCTGCGTCTGGACCTCGCTCCCGAATCGCTTGTCGTTCCGGTGGAGCCTGCGCGGATCGAGGTCGACTGCCCCCTCGAGCACCTCGCCGACGCGCTCGCCCTTGCCGCGGGCGACCCGGTCCGGCTGCCCGGCCTGCTCGCGATCCGCGTCCACCCCGGTGCGGCCGGACGCGGGTGGGCGGCCGAGTCCGCCGAGCGCATCGTCGCCGCAGGCGCGCAGCCGGTACTGTCCGCCGGGCTCGACGCCGACGACGTCGCCGACTTCCTTGCCGTGCTCGCGCACTCCGACACCGGGTTCGTCGCGCACGCGGCCGACGGGGCTGAGGTGGTGGCGATCCTCGCCGCCACCGTCGCGGCGCTGCGCGGTGACGACATCCCGGCCGCGTATCGGGCGGCCGACCCGGGCCCGGTCGCCGCGCTCAGCGCGGCCGCCGCAGCCGCGGTGCGGGAGGTGCTCGTCGGGATCGCCGTTCCCGACGCCGACGCGGTCGCCGAGCAGCTGCGGGCACGCGGCATCCACGCCGACATCGGCCTCGCCTGATCCCCGCCCGCCCCCGCTGGCTGAACGGACGCGTCACTCGATCAGCGGGGTGCCGTGGCGGCATGTCGGATTCGGCGTGTCGGGCTCGGGGAGGGGGTTGGCGGGGGTGCGTAACCTGGACGGGTGCCGCGCATCGCTTACTTTGGACCCTCCGGAACCTTCACCGAGATGGCGCTCGACCAACTCGAGTCGTCGGGTGCCTTCGACGGTCCGGTTGAGCGGGTCGTCGCCGCCAGCCCGCCTGCCGCGCTGGCGGCCGTTCGGGACGGATCGGTCGAGGGGGCGGTGGTGCCGATCGAAAGTTCCGTCGAGGGTCCGGTTCGGCCGACGATGGACGCGCTCGCCGCTGGCGACCGGTTGCAGATCGTCGCGGAAACCGAACTGGACGTGGCCTTCACGATCGTGGGCCGGCCGGGCACAGACCTCGCCGACGTCCGCACCATCCGGGCGTACCCGGTCGCCGAGGCGCAGGTGCGGAACTGGATCGAGGCGAACCTGCCGGACGCCGTCGTCGAATCGGCGTCGTCGAACGCGGGTGCCGCCGAGGACGTCGCCGCAGGCCGCGCGGATGCCGGGGTGTCCACCGCCCTCGCCAGCGACCGCCTCGGGCTCGCTGTGCTCGCCGAGGGGGTCGCCGACTTCTCTGGTGCCCGAACACGTTTCGTTCTCGTCACGCGACCCCGCCCGGTGCCCCCGGCGACCGGCTCCGATCGCACGTCGGTGGTGCTGCAGCTCCATCACGAGCCCGGATCCCTGGTCGGGGCGATGGCCGAATTCTCCACCCGCGGAATCGATCTCACCCGAATCGAGTCCAGGCCGACCCGGGTCGAGTTCGGAACCTACCGCTTCTACCTGGACTGCAGCGGGCACGTCGAGGATTCGGCGGTGGCGGAGGCCCTGAAAGCCCTGCACCGCAAGCACACGGTCCGGTTTCTTGGGTCCTGGGCGACGGCAACACCCGGCCAGGGCCGACCGCCGTCCGACCAGGAGGCGAGCGGCTGGCTCGAGCGGATCCGGGGCGGCGAACCGGAAGGAACGAACTGACGTGGCGGGCAAACTGATCCTGGTCCGGCACGGACAGACCGAGGCGAACGTCGCCCGCCGGTTGGACACCCGGCTGCCGGGCGCGCGCCTCACCGCGATGGGGGAGGGGCAGGCGCAGGCGTTCGGGACGGCGTTGGCCGGTCCGCCCCCGAAGGCGGTGGTCGCGTCGGAGGCGTTGCGCGCCAGGCAGACCGCCGGATTCATCGAGCGGGCCTCCGGGATCGTGGTGCAGGTGCACGAGGGTATCCACGAGGCACAGGCCGGCGACCTGGAGGATCGTGCCGACCGGGCCTCGCACCAGATGTACGCGTCCGTCTTCCACGCCTGGCATCAGGGCGAGCTCGGCGCAAGGATGCCGGGTGGCGAGTCCGGTGCGGACGTTCTCGAGCGGTACCTGCCCGTCGTGGAGTCGCTGCGCGGCCGCTACCTCGACGGCACCGACGAGGACGGCGACGTGCTCGTCGTCAGTCACGGCGCCGCGATCCGACTCGTCGCCCGGCACCTCGCCGACGTCGACGGCACCTTCTCCGCGGACACTCACCTGGACAACACCCAGACCATCGAGCTGGTCCCGACGGCCGCCGGGTGGGAGTGCGTGCGCTGGGGCGCGCTGCTGGCCCCCTTCCGCCCGCCCGCCGTCGACATCGTCGACGACCCGATGGGATGACCGCCGCGGGACCGGCCCGCACCCGGGCGAACCGTGCTGGTCACCGCAGCCGTGCCTGGTAAGTTCGGAACGCACACGGCGCGTCCGTCGTGCGTGAGCGAGGCAGGGGCAGTGACCGAATCCGATGACCCCGGCAACCCGGGTGCGGTTGCCAACGTCACCACGACGATCGTGCGCCGGATCATGTCCGGTCGCGACGACGCCTTCGCCGATTGGATTCAGAGCGGTCTCGGGCTCGCCCGGATGTTCCCCGGCTTCCTCGGCGGCGGCTGGCTGAAGGAGAGCAGCACGTCGGACGTGTGCGTGATCGTGCTCCGGTTCGAAACCCGTGATGCACTGGACAAGTGGATGACCTCGACGCTGCGGGGCGGCTGGCTGCGGATGGGCGAACACATTGCCGTTGACATCCCGGTCGAGCATGCGTCGACGGTGGTCGACCTCTTCGACCGCCCGCGCAGCTGACCGGGCCGCTACCTAAACCCGGCAGCGATGTCGCGGCCGATGATCTCCTTCATGATCTCGGTGGTGCCGCCGTAGATGGTCTGGATCCGGGCGTCGACGTAGGCGCGGCCGATCGGGTACTCCATCATGTAGCCGTAGCCGCCATGCAATTGCACACCGCGGTCCACGACCCGCTTCTGCAGTTCCGAGGCCCACCACTTAGCCTTCGACGCGTCGACCGCGGTCAACTCGCCCGCGTTCAACGCGATCACGCAGCGGTCGACATGCGACTCGGTGACCTCGATCTCGGTGAGCATCTCGGCGAGGGCGAAGCGGGTGTTCTGCAGATCTCCGATCGGATTGCCGAATGCCTTGCGCTCGAACGCGTACGCCGTCGTCCACTCGTACGCGGCGCGCGCGGCGGTGATCGCGCTGACCGCGATCCCGATTCGCTCCAGCGGCAGGTTCTCCATCAGGTGGACGAACCCGCGGCCCTCGGTGCCGAGCAGGTTCTGCGCAGGCACCCGGACGTCCTCGAAGACGAGTTCGGCGGTGTCCTGCGCGGCGAGACCGACCTTGTGCAGCTTCCGCCCCCGGCTGAACCCGGGTGCGTCACGCTCGACGACGATCAGCGAGAAGCCCTTGCTGCCTGCGTTCGGGTCGGTGCGGCACACCACGATCACGAGATCGGAGTGAATGCCGTTGGTGATGAACGTTTTCTGCCCGTTGATCACCCATTCGTCGCCGACCCGCACGGCGGTGGTCCGAATGCCCTGCAGGTCGGACCCTGCGCCGGGCTCGGTCATCGCGATCGCGCCGATCAGCTCTCCCGACGCCAATCGGGGCAGCCAGCGTTCCTTCTGTGCGTCGGTGCCCAGGTGCAGCAGGTACGGGATCACGATGTCGTCCTGCAGGCTGAGGCTCGCACCGAACGAGGTGCTTCCGGTGCGGGCGATCTCCTCCGCGACCACGTGCCGGAACCGGTAGTCGGTGACACCGGACCCGCCGAACTGCTCGGGGACGCCGAGGCCGAGGATGCCGGACTTGCCCGCGGCGAGGTACGCCGACCGGTCGATCAGCCGGTCCTCCTCCCACTGCAGGTAGTGCGGCTCGACCTCGCGGGCCAGGAACTCGCGGACGGTGTTGCGGTAGTCCTCGTGGTCGGCTTCGAAGTGGGTGCGCTTCATGGTCGCTCTCCTCTGGTGGATCAGGTGTGGACGGGATTCAGCAGTCCGGCAAGACGTTCGGATATCAAGGCCTCGGCGTCGGCGACGATCCGTTCGACGAGGTCTCCGGCGGTGGGGATGTCGTGGATGATGCCCTGAACGGTGCCCACCGACCAGATGCCTGCCTCGGGGTCCCCGTTCTCGTAGACCAGACGTCCGCGAGCGCCGGCAACCAGCTCGCGCACATCCTCGAACAGTCCGCCCCGGCTGAGGATGTCGACGACCTCGCGGCTGACGGTGTTGCTCGCGACGCGCGCGGTGTTGCGCAGGGGCCGTAGGATCAGTTCGGTGTCGGTCTCGTTCGCCGCGACGATCGCCTCCTTGATCGTGCGGTGGATCGGTGACTCCTCGGTGCACATGAAGCGGGTGCCCATGTTGATGCCGTCGGCACCGAGCGCGACCGCCGCGACCAGACCGCGGCCGTCACCGAAGCCGCCGGACGCGATCATCGGGATCGTGATCTGTTCCGCGGCAGCGGCGATCAGTACCAGTCCGGGGACGTCGTCCTCACCGGGGTGCCCCGCGCATTCGAAGCCGTCGATGCTGATGCCGTCGACGCCGAGGTCCTGCGCCGCAACCGCGTGCCGGACGCTGGTGCACTTGTGCAGCACCTTGATCCCGGCGGCGTGGAAATCGGGTAGGTGCGGTGCGGGGCTGGAGCCCGCGGTCTCGACGACCGTGACCCCGGAGTCGATGATGACCTGCCGGTACTCCTGATAGGGCGGCGGGGTGATCGCCGGAAGGATGGTCAGGTTCACGCCGAACGGTTGGTCGGTCAGCTCGCGGGTGCGGGCGATCTCCCTGGCCAGCTCCTCCGGAGTGGGCTGCGTCAGGGCGGTGAGCATGCCGAGCGCACCCGCATTGGCCACGGCAGCAACGAGTTCGGCGCGTCCGACCCACTGCATGCCGCCCTGCACGATCGGGTGACGGACGCCGAAGGTTGTGGTGAATGCGGTGGACAGCACGATGGTCTCCTCGCGGTAGGGGCTCAGGGCGATGCCGGATGGCCGACGATGCGCAGGGCGATGTCGGTGTAGCGGGCGGCGACGGCATCCGGGGTCAGCGGCCCGTCGATCTGGTACCAGCGGGCGATCGACTGACCCATGCCGAGTAGGGCACGAACCGTCTCGGGGATGTCGTCGACGGCGAACACTCCCTGCCGGGTGCCGTCGGTGACCAGGCCGAGTGCGATCAGTTCGAGTTCCTTGCGGGTGGTCGCGTAGGTGCGTCGGTTTGCCGGCGACAGGTGCCGCACCTCGGAGTCGAGCGCGGACTGCCTGGCGCGGTGCGTCATGTTCAACACGACCGCGTCGAAGAAGTAGGTGAACCGCAGCACCGGGTCCTCGCCGCCGTCGGCGACCGCGGACCGGCAGCGGCCGATCAGGTCACGGACGGTCGCGTCGACGATCGCGACGAGGACCGCTTCCTTGTTCTCGTGGTGGTAGTACAGCGCGGGCACCGTGACCCCGACCCGGCGGGCAAGCTCGCGCACGGTTGTTCCGTGGAAACCGTTCTCGTGGAACGCGTCAAGCGCATGGTCGAGGATGGGGCCGAGCCGCAGTGGCTCGAAGTGCCGCCAGGCGGTGGTGGTCGTCGGCAATGACGGCATCGGCCCCTCCTCGCGACCGGCGGGTCAGCGCGGGGCCATGCGGATGGCGCCGTCGAGGCGGATCGTCTCCCCGTTGAGCATCGGGTTCGACACGATGTGCGCGGCGAGGGCGCCGTACTCCGCTGGATCGCCGAGGCGCGACGGGTGCGGCACCTGGCCGCCGAGCGAACGCTGCGCCTCCTCGGGTAGCGAGCCGAGCAGTGGGGTCTTGAACAGGCCGGGCGCGATGGTGACGACGCGGATCAGCAGGGAGGCCAGGTCGCGGGCGATCGGCAGCGTCATGCCGACCACGCCGCCCTTGGACGCGGAGTATGCGGCCTGGCCGATCTGGCCGTCGAAGGCGGCGACGGAGGCGGTGTTGATGATGACGCCGCGCTCGCCGTCGACCGGTTCGGTCCTGGCGATCCGCTCGGCGGCCAGGCGGAGCACGTTGAAGGTGCCGAACAGGTTGACGTCGACGACCTTCTTGAACGCGTCGAGCGGGAAGACGCCCTGCTTGCCGACGGTCTTGACGGCGTTGCCGATGCCCGCGCAGTTCACCGCGACCCGCAGCGGGCCGAGCGATTCCGCGACGTCGAGTGCCTCGGCGACGGCCGCCTCGTCGGTGACGTCGGCGGCGGCGAACCGCACCCGGTCACCCAATTCCTTGGCAACCACCTCGCCGTTGGAGGCAGGCAGGTCGATGATGACGACCTGGGCACCGTCGGCGAGCAGGGCCTTGACGGTGGCGAGCCCGAGGCCGGACGCGCCGCCGGTGACGACGGCGACGCTGTCGTTGACGATCATGAAGGTCCTTTCGAAAGAGGGTGTGAGTCAGAGTCGTTCGATGATGGTGGCGTTGGCCATGCCCGCGCCCTCGCACATGGTCTGCAGGCCGTAGCGGCCGCCGGTTGCCTCGAGGTGGTGCACGAGGGTGGTCAACAGCCGGGTGCCCGAGGAGCCGAGCGCGTGGCCGAGGGCGATCGCACCGCCGAGCGGGTTCAGTCGGGCCGGGTCGGCGTTGAATTCGTGGGCCCACGCCAGCGGCACCGGGGCGAAGGCCTCGTTGACCTCGTATGCGTCGATGTCGTCGATGCGCAGTCCGGCCCGCGCGAGCACCTTGTGGGTCGCCGGGATCGGTGCGGTCAGCATGAACAGCGGGTCGTCGCCTGCGACGGCGAACGAGTGGAAGCGGGCGCGCGGGGTCAGCCCCAGCCTGTTCGCCATCTCCTCGCTCATGATCAGTACCGCCGACGCGCCGTCGGTGAGCGGCGACGAGTTGCCGGGCGTGATCTGCCAGGGTGCCTCGGGGAAGCGAGCGGCGACGGCGTCGGTGCGGAACGACGGTCGCAGTCCCGCGAGGCCCTCGGCGGTGGTAGCGGCGCGGACGGTCTCGTCGACGGTGTGCGCGACGACGTCACCGGAGGCGGTGGTGACGTCGATCGGGACGATCTCCCTGTCGAAGGTGCCCGCGGTGCTCGCGGCGGCGGCGCGCTGGTGTGACCGGGCCGCGTAGGTGTCGAGGGTGTCCCGGTCGAGCTTCCACCTCGCGGAGATCAACTCCGCCGAGATGCCCTGGTGAACCAGGCCTTCCGGATACCGCGCGGCGATTCCGGGGCCGTTCGCATCCTGCCCGATCGGGGAGGTGCCCATCGGGATGCGGCTCATCGATTCGACGCCGCAGGCGATGGCGATGTCGTAGGCGCCCGCGATGACCCCCTGTGCGGCGAAGTGCGCCGCCTGCTGGCTCGATCCGCATTGCCGGTCGATTGTGGTGGCGGGCACCGAATCCGGGAACCCGGCGGAGAGCAACGCGGTGCGGGAGATGTTCAGCGCCTGCTCGCCGACCTGTTGCACGCATCCGCCGATGACGTCGTCGACCTGCGCCGGGTCGATGCCATTGCGGTCGACGATGGCGCGCAGGACGTGGGCGAGAAGCTCGACCGGGTGGGTGCCGGATAGGGCGCCGCCGGTCTTGCCCTTCCCGGAGGCGAGCCGGACCGCGTCGACGATGACTGCGTTGGTCATGGGAGTTCCCTTCGGGACGTGGGGATCACGGTTTCGGTCATGCTTCAGCGCCCCTGCCAGATCGGTGCGCGCTTCTCGGCGAAGGCGGCCGGGCCCTCCTGGGCGTCGGCGCTGGAGAACACGACGCCGATCGCCTTCGCGTTGGCGTCCCACACCTCCTGCTCCCAGTCCGGCCCGAGTGCGGTCGCGTGGATCATTGCCTTCGACTCGCGCACCGCGAGCGGCGCGTTGGCGGCGATCGTCTCGGCGAGCTCGAGTGCGACCTCGAGGGCGGTGCCCGCGGGGGCGACGCGGTTGACGAGACCGAGGCGCCTGCCCTCGACGGCGCTGATCGGCTCACCGGTGAGGGCCATCTCCATCGCGATCTTCTTCGGGATCTGCTGCTGAAGTCGGATGACGCCGCCTGCCGCGGCGAACAGGCCGCGCTTGACCTCGGGCAGGCCGAGCGTGGCGTTCTCGTCGATGACCGCGAGGTCGCTGGCGAGGACGAGTTCGGTGCCGCCGCCGAGCGCGAAGCCGTTGACGGCGGCGATGGTCGGCTTGCCGACCCAGTGCTGGACGTAGCCAGCGAAGCCCCAGCCCGGGTGGCCGTCCGCGTCGAGGGACTGGCCGGATCCGAGCGCCTTGAGGTCGGCGCCAGCGCAGAACGCTCGTCCCGCGCCGGTCAGCACGATGACCCGGACGTCGTCGTCGGCATCGGCCCGCTCGAGCAGGGTGCCGAGGGCGGTGGACAGCGCCGCATTGACCGCGTTCATCGCGCGCGGTCGGTTCAGGGTGATGAGGGCGACGTTGCCGCGGCGCTCGTACAGCGCCGCCTGCTCGGGCGGGGTGGACGGATCGTCGGCCATGGTGCTCCTCCGGTGACGGGAACTCGCAATTACTGAACGCTCGCTAAGACACCTATCACGCCGGTGGCGAGCGGTCAACGGTCGGCTTTCGCCCAGCGACCGCTCCGGTGCGTCTGGTACTGATGGGGAGGGTCGCGCCTGCGGCCGACAGTCGAACAAGGAGAGACGGCATGCGGGCAGTGCAGGTTGTCGAGGCGATCGGGCCGGACGGAGTGCGGGTCGTCGACGTTCCGGAGCCCGACCCGGCAGGCCTGGTGGTCGTCGACCTCGACGCGGCGGGCGTCTCGTTCCCCGACCTGCTCCAGACGTCCGGCAGTTACCAGGTGGTGCGCCCGGTGCCGTTCACGCCGGGCGTCGAGGGTGCCGGGATCGTCCGGGATGCGCCATCCGACAGCGGATTTCGCTCCGGCGACCGGGTTGCGGTGCTGGCGTTCGGCGGCGCATGGCAACGGACCGTCGCGGTCCCCGCGGCGGCGGTGTTCCGGCTCCCCGACGCGGTGTCGCTGACCGCGGGGGCCGGGTTCCTGATGAACTACTTCACCGCCCACTTCGCGCTCACCGAACGGGCCGGGTGCCGTCCGGGGGACACGGTCCTCGTGCACGGCGCCGCAGGCGGGCTCGGGACGGCGTCCCTGCAGGTCGCAGCCGCACTCGGGCTCGACACCATCGCCGTCGTGAGCACCGAGGAGAAGGGCCGGGTCGCCGCGGCCCATCGGGCAACGCACACGGTCCTCGCCGACGGGTTCAAGGGCGCCGTCGCCGAGATCACCGGTGGCCGTGGCGTCGACATCGTCCTCGACCCGGTCGGGGGCGACCGATTCCTGGACAGCCTGCGCAGCCTCGCCGTCGGCGGCAGGCATGTGGTGCTCGGCTTCACCGGGGGCGAAATCCCCACCGTCAAGGTGAATCGTCTACTGCTGAAGAATATTTCGGTGCTCGGTGCCGGTTGGGGCGAGTATCTGCGGGAGGATCTCGGCTACCCGGCCCGCCAGTGGGCCGAGCTCGAGCCGCTCCTCGCGTCGGGCGTCCTGCGGGTTGCCGAACCGGTCCTCCACCCGATCGGCCGCGCGGCCGACGCGCTGCGCAGCCTTGAATCGCGGGGCGCCACCGGCAAAGTGGCGCTCGACCTCCGGCCGTGAGGGTGGGCTCACTCGATCCGGGTCCTACTTCACCCCAACGGTTTTCATTGCGATGGCGGCATACTTCCCCGCGACCTTCTCGGGGGACAGGGTGCCCTCCGCGTGGTACCAGCGGGGGATGGACTGGCACATGCCGAGCAGCGCCCGGGTCGTCTCCGCGGGGTCATCGACATCGAAAACCCCACTGGCCGAGCCATCTTCGACGATTCGCAGCACGACCTGCTCGATCCCCTTGCGCACCGCCCGGTACCGCTGCCGGTTCTCCGCGCTCAGGTACCGCACCTCTCCCTCAAGCGATGCCAACCGCGCGCGTTGCGTCATCCGCAGAACGATCGCCTCGATCACGTTCGCGAGTCGCCGCACCGGATCGTCGCCGCCGTCGGCATCGGCGTTGTGCGCCCGCGCAAGCACGTCGGCCGTCGACAACTCGAGCAGGGCAATCAGCAGCCCTTCCTTGTTGTCATGGTGGTAGTACAGCGCAGGCACCGTGACGCCGACCCGCCTGGCCACCTCGCGGACCGTGGTCCCGTGATAGCCCAGCTCGTAGAAGGCGTCGAGTGATGCCGACAGGATCGGGGTCAGTTCGACGTCGTCGAGTTGCCGCCAGCCGCCGGACGTCTCGACGAGAGCCGGCTCGTCGACGGGTTCACCCATTGCCCTACCAAACGTCTCGATCGCCACACGGTCACTGCACAGGATACCGGCCGCCGCGCCGCGTCCCGTCAGGACGAGACGGCCCCGGCCTCTGCCAGGACCTCGCGGACGGCCTGCCGAACCCGAGCATCCCCGCCCGGGCCGAGGGTGGACCAGGAGGACAGGTCGGCCGAGACGGTCGTGGTGCCGACGATGCGGCCGCAGGCGGTGTCGAACACCGTGACCGGGCCACCGACCCGGGTGGTGCCGTTGCGGCGCGTGACGGTGACGATCTCGGCGTGTGCCCGGCAGGAGGCCAATGCGTGCGCAAGCCGGTCGGCGTCCCGGTCCGCGGCGCCGAGGCCAGTCAACCTGCCCGCGACGGTCGATGGGTCGGTCACGTCCCGCAGCGCCGCGGACAGCAGCTCCGTCGGGGCACTGACGGAGCCGACCGCGAGCCCGCTGCCGCGCCCAATCAGCTCGAACACCAGGTCGGGGTCGGCGGCCGGAACCCCCGCGAGCACGTACTCGTCCGCGGCGCGCAGCGCGAGCACCGCACCGGCGGGCCCCTGCGCGAGGCAGCCCCGGAATACCTCGCCGCCGGTGTACCAGCGCACCGCGAGCTCGACGGCAGGCCGCGCCAACACCGCCACCCGGTCGACGAGGCACGGGTGCGGATTGTTGCCGCGCAGCAGGCCACGGGCGCGAAGCGAGTCCCTGGCTGCGCCGTCCGCTGCGGCGCGGGCGGTCGTCGTGTCGAACCGGGATCCGGCGGACAGCACGACAGGCAACTCGTCGACATCGAGCAGCCGCAGCACCAGGTCCAGTTCGTCGCCGCCGAGCACCGTCGACCCCACCCGCCCGGTCACCGGTCGCCGCCGATCACCGACGGGATCACCAGCCGGCCGTCGTCGAAGTGCTCGAAGCTCTTCAGGTAGTCCGGTGTCCGGTGCTCCTCGTCGTCCGTGGCGCGTCCGGTGCCCGCGCCTACCGGCGCGCCGACGGGTCCGGTCCGGGCCGCCGCATCGCCGGCGGCTGGCGCGGCCACCGGTTCGACGCCCGGCGCTGCGAGCGCCGCCGTGCCACGGCCCGCGACGGCCTGCGCCTCGCTGCCGCGGGCACCCCACCCGTCGGGGAGCGTGATCCGCGCTGCGCCGCCACCCGTGACGCCCGCTGCCGCGACCGATCCGACGGGACGGGGCCCGCCCCCGGTCCGCGGCGACATGGCACCGGCGGCCCCGCCCGCCCCCATCCCGCCGAACGCTGCCCCGCCGAACGCTGCCCCGCCGAAGACGGGGGCGGCGGCGGATGCCATTGAGGCCGTGGGCCCGGCGACGGCGCCGACCGCGGTCCCGGCGATCGTCCCGAGGTGCGACGCGGTCGCCGCCACTGCCGGGTTCTGGGCCTGCGTCAGTACCGCACCGAGCACCGCCTGCGCGGGAGTGACCGCGACGTCCGTGAGCGCAGGACCCTGGGGGACGGCGGCACGGGCTGGCTCCGCGGGCGCCGCGACCGTCCCGCCCGCGAGCGGGGGCGGCGGAGCGAAACCCTGCGGAACCGCCACGCTGTTGGACGCCGACTCGTACGCCTCCATCACCAGTGCGGCCCGCAGGTCCAGCGCCCGGTCCGCGGCCTCGGTGGCGGCGCCCGCGCCCGCCAGCGACCCACCGACCGTGTGCGCGGCCACCTGCGCCGCCTTGACCGCCGCGATCTCCGCGAGACTCGGCATCGTGGCCCGGGCCACGGTGTGCGCGGTGGCCTGGGCGCCCGCCTTCGCCGCGGTCTCCGCGGCCAGCACGGCGGCCTGCTGCGTCCACGCCTGGAACGGCGCCAACTTCGACAGCGCGGCGTCGGAGGCGACGCCCTCCCAGCCGACCCGCAACTCGGCCATCACCTTCGTGACGGTCGCGGTGGCGTCGGTGAGGCCGGTCGCGATCGCGGACCAGGCCGCACCCGCCGCCGCCAGCGGGGCAGGCCCAGGGCCCGCGTTCAGTGCGGTCGAGTTCCAGGTGGCCCCCCGCGGGAACCACACGACGCCGGTGAAGCCCATGGTCATGTCAACGCTCCTGTCGGTCGAGAGGTCGGGTCACATGCCCGCGGCGAGCGTGGCGCCGAACGACTGGTCCAGGCTCGCGTACTCGGCGGCCTGCGCGCGCAGCGTCGCTGCGGCAGACCACAGCTGGCCGATGCTCGCGGCCGCGGACGGCAGGAAACTGTCGGCGACCGAGGTGAAATATGACGCCGCCAGCACCGACACCTCTTCGGTGCCTGCGGGAGGCAGGTGCAGCGCGGGCGCGTTCGCGTCGACGGTGGCCTGCAGCCGCTGGGCGAGGGCCTCGAGCTGGGTGGCCGCGGAGAGCAGGGCGTCGGGTGAGACGAACACGTGTCCGGGCATGAGGGCCTCCTGGCAGGTTCGATCGAAATGATCCGTCAGGGGTTTTGGACGCGACCGGATCCCGGATGGTTCCCCGCGGCCGACATCCGTTCGCGTCGCCCGCGGATCCCGGGTCAGCCCCAGCCGAGTTCGTGCAGCCGGTCCTCTTCGATCCCGAAGTAGTGCGCGATCTCGTGGATCACGGTGATCGCGACCTCCTCAACGACCTGCTCCTCACTCCCGCACATTTCGAGGATCGCGTCGCGGTAGATCGTGATGGTGTCCGGCAGGGAGCCGCCGTAATGACTGTCCCGTTCGGTGAGGGCGATGCCGTGGTAGAGACCGAGCAGGCCCGGATCGTCCGCGTCGCGGCCGTCGACCAGGACGACGACGTTGTCGATTGCGGACGCCAACTCCGCCGGGATCAGGTCGAGCGCCTCGGAGACCAGTTCGTCGAACCTGGCCTCGCTCATGTGCACCGCCATCAGTTCTCCAGCGGCGCGGCACCGGGCAGCGGCGTCGGCAGCGAACGACCCTCGGGCAGCGGCGGCGGCGCGACCGGGGGCGCGCCGTTGATCAGGATGTCGCCGGTCGCGGCCCCCACGATCGGTGCGAAGCCGCCCCCCTCGAGTTCCTTGCCGACGGAGCAGTTCACCTTGCGGCTGCCCGCCAGCCAGCTGCTCAGGTCCAGGTTGTCCCAGAACAGGGTGAGGGTCTTGTTCCGCAGGGCATCCGGTGACCCGAGGTACTCGGTCGCGGCCTGCGTGCAGGTCTCCTCCAAGTACTTGTCCTGGTCGGCGACGGCGGGGAAGCCGCCCGGGAACTTCGCGCCGAGATCGACCACCGAGATCACTTCGAAGGCGTGGGCCTGCGAGCAGTCCACCGGATCGGACGGCGCGCTCTGGTTGATGCCGATGCAGGTACCGGCATCCCATACCTTCGACTGATCCTGCCCCTGGACGGGGCCGGTGACCGCGAGGACGGTGCCGGTGGTGCTCGAGCGTTGCAGCCCGCACCGGATGGTCCGCTCGCCCGCCGCCCAGCCTGCCTCCCCCGGGTTGATCAATCCGACGCTGAACTTGCCGTGCGGGTCGAAGTGCGCGCCGAGGTACTCGGTGACGGCGGGGGTGCAGTGCTCGTCGCGCAACTGGGAGAAGCGCAGGACGCTCGGGAAGCGGGAACCCGGGCCGAACTCGGCACCGGGGAACACGCTCAGGTCTACCTCGGACGCCACCTCGAACAGGTGCTCGTCGTTGCAGTCGACCTTGGTGAGGTCGCTGGCGTCCGCCTCGCTCCACGACAAGCAGTCGCCTGCTGCTGCGGTGCCGAATGCCTTGCCCGCGACCGCGCCCGTCGCGAGCGGGCCACCGGCATTGGCGTCGGGCCGCAGTTCGTCGCCGCCCTTGAATCCACCGGAGATGACGACCGTCGCGATCGCCGCGATCACCGCACCCAGCGCGACCGCGATCAGGGCGCGGCGGGTGGCCGTCGCGGACAGTTGCCTGCCGCCCGTCCACCGCTCGGCGGCGGCCCACCCGTCGCCGGACGCGGCATCGCCCCGGTCACCCTGCGGGGCGGCCGGGTCGGGTGTGGGGTCGCCGTCTGCTGCGCTGCGTTCGTCGGACATCGCCCTCCATCATGCCTGGCGGGGGCCGCGCGGTCGCCGACACACCGGAACCGAAATGAGGTGGACCCGACACTGGACCGCTCCGCGGCCGCCGGGCCGCACGCCGACCAAGTAGGGTTTCCGTCGTGATTGACCTCAAGTTCCTGCGGGAGAACCCCGACGTCGTCCGCCAGTCACAGCGCACCAGGGGCGAGGACCCCGCGCTGGTCGACGCGCTGCTCGCGGCCGACGAGTCCCGCCGCGCGGCGGTGCTCGCGGGCGATAACCTGCGGGCCGAGCAGAAGGCGCTCGGCAAGAAGGTCGGCAAGGCCTCCCCCGAGGAGCGGCCCGCGCTGCTGGACGGGGCGAAGGAGCTCGCGCAGCAGGTCAAGGACGCGGAGGCGGCACAGCACGAGGCCGACGCCGCGCTCGAAGCCGCGCAGCGGGCGATCTCGAACATCGTCCAGGACGGCGCGCCCGCGGGCGGCGAGGACGACTTCATCACCCTCGACACGGTCGGCGAACCGCCCGCCTTCGACTTCGACCCGAAGGATCACCTCGAGCTCGGCGAGTCGCTGGGCCTGCTCGACATGGAGCGCGGCGCGAAGGTGTCCGGCGCCCGCTTCTACTTCCTGACCGGCTACGGCGCTCTGCTGCAGCTCGGGCTGCTGCAGCTGGCGGCGCAGAAGGCGACCGCGAACGGGTTCACGATGATGATCCCGCCGGTGTTGGTCCGGCCCGAGATCATGCAGGGAACCGGGTTCCTCGGACAGCACTCGGAGGAGGTGTACCACCTCGAGCAGGACGACCTGTACCTCGTCGGCACCTCCGAGGTTCCGCTCGCCGGCTACCACTCAGGTGAGATCCTCGACCTGAGCGGCGGCGCGAAGCGGTACGCGGGCTGGTCGTCGTGCTTCCGGCGGGAGGCGGGCAGCTACGGCAAGGACACCCGCGGCATCATCCGCGTCCACCAGTTCGACAAGGTGGAAATGTTCACCTACTGCAGGCCGGAGGACGCGGACGCCGAACACCAGCGACTGCTCGGCTGGGAGCGGGAGATGCTCGCCGCGATCGAGGTGCCGTACCGCGTCATCGACGTCGCGGGCGGGGACCTCGGGTCGTCCGCGGCACGCAAGTTCGACTGCGAGGCGTGGGTGCCGACGCAGCAGCGGTACCGCGAGCTGTCGTCGACGTCGAACTGCACCACCTTCCAGGCTCGCCGCCTCGGGGTCCGCTACCGCGACGACAACGGCAAGCCGCAGACCGCCGCGACCCTCAACGGCACCCTCGCGACCACCCGCTGGATCGTGGCGATCCTGGAGAACCACCAGCAGGCCGACGGCTCCGTCCGCGTGCCCGCGGCGCTGCAGCCGTTCGTCGGGACGGACGTCCTGCGCGCCCCGTAGCCCCCGAGCTGTGACCGAATGTGGCACTCGGTCAGTCAGACTGACCGAGTGCCACATTCGCTCAGGCGGGGCGGGGCGGGGCGGTAGCGTCGGGTGGTATGACCGACCACCCGATCGACCCGCGGCTGCAGGAGATCGCGGAGCGGGTGTTCGACGCCGCCCGCGCAGGCGACGCCGACGCCCTGACCGCCTACCTGGACGCCGGGGTCCCGGCAAACCTGACGAACGGCACCGGCGACACCCTCGTGATGCTCGCCGCCTATCACGGGCACGCGGCCGCGGTCCGGCTGCTCGTGGACCGGGGCGCAGACGTGAACCGGCTCAACGACCGCGGCCAGTCCCCGGTCGCGGGTGCCATCTTCAAGGGTGAAGAGGCGGTGGTGCGGGTACTCGCGGCCGCCGGTGCCGACCCGCGCGCCGGGCACCCGACCGCCGTCGACGCGGCGACCATGTTCGGGCGCGAGGACTACCTGGCGTTGTGGGCGTAGTCGTCGAACGCGTCGCCCCGGTGGTTCCCTAATGTCACAGCGGATAACGCCAAGTGACCCGATGTGACATTAGGGAACCTTCGTTGGGGTACTACAGCTTGGCCGTACGGAGCTCGTGACCCTTGCTGGTCTTGCAGCGGCCGGACTCGAGGTCCCACTGCCAGCCGTGCAGGTTGCAGGTCAGGGTGTTGCCGTCGACGACACCGAACTTCGACAGGTCCGCCTTGAGGTGCGGGCAGCGGCGCTGGATCTCGTAGCCGCCGACCTCGATGGACGCGGTGTCGTCGTGCGCCTCGGCGAACCAGCCGTCCGCGTACGCGATCCGCTCGTCGGTCAGGCACTTGAAGAAGGTGTAGAGGAACTCGTTGTAGCCGCCGACCCGCCACGCCTCGAACCGGGTGGACAGGAAGATGGTGTTCACCCAGTCCGGCTCGTCGTCCCGCAGCACGGTCCGCACAAGCTCGGGTGCGATGCGGAAACCGTAGCGGTACTTGCCGTCTCCCTCGGCAGGCGCACGGACGGCGCGGTTCGGGAAGTCCAGCACGACGGTCTCGTCGCCCATCACCAGGCCGACCGGGTAGCCGATGCCGTCGCAGATCAGGTCGGACTGCGCCATGATCGGCTCGAACTTCGCACTGAGCGGGCCGATCAGCGGTTCGCCGGACGCGGGCGCCCAGGATGCCTTCTCCGCCGCGATGACCGGCGCCATCCGCTGCGCCATGTCCTCGATGTAGGCGGCCTTGTCGGAGAAGATCGCGTCGACGTCGGCGTCCGGGATCGGGTGGCTCAGGGTGGCCTGCGCGCCGTGAATGTCGACCGTCGAGCCGGGGATCATCAGCAGGCCACCGTCGTTGCCGTGGATCCGCATCTGCTCAAGGAAGACGATCTGGTCGGGGAAGATGTTGCCCTCGTCGCCGTGGTCGTCGTTGAGGTCGCGCAGCGCGGCGTCGAGGAAGACCGGCGGGCCCGCGGACGGCACCACCCAGGTGGCGTTGACCTGCTCGATGTAGCTGCGGCAGCGGTCCATGCCGCGCTGCCGCTTCTGCTTGCCGAAGTTGCGCTTGGTGCCGGCCGGGATGTCGTAGACCATCGGGTACCAGATCGCGCCCGAGTACTGCAGCAGGTGGATGTCGATCGTGCCGAACGCCTCGTGCAACACGTCCATGTCGACGGGCCGGGCGTCGTTCATGTTGAAGCAGGTGGTCTCGCCGTCGGAAACGACCAGCCCGGAGTCGCCGATCGGGCCGTCCGCCGGGGCCCGCAGCGCGATGATCATGACGTCCAGGTCGCCGTTCGGTCCCGGCACGGTGTGCTTGACGGAGTCCTGGGTCTCGAAGAACTTCGTGAAGCCGAGCTTCTCCAGCTCGCGGCGCAGGTCCGGCACCGGGTAGTCCGGCAGCAGCACCGTCGCGTCCTTGTTGACGTGCTTGGACAGTGTCTGCGGGTCGAAGTGGTCCTTGTGGAGGTGCGACACGTAGAGGTAATCGACGTCGCCGAGGGCGTCCCAGTCGAGCCCGGTGTTGTCGGGGAACGGGAACCACGACGCGAAGTAGGCCGGATTGACCCACGGGTCGCAGAGGATGGACCCCGCCTCGGTCTGGATGTGGAACCCGGCGTGTCCGACGCTCGTGACCTGCACTTCGAATGCCTCCTACGGTGATGCGACGCCTACCAGGGTAGGCGGCGGCGCAAACCGGGCCGGGTGCGCGCGGCCCGGTCGCCCGGATTGGGGTGTACATCACCCGCGAGCGCCGACGGACGCTGTGTGCGCCCACACACTAGGCTGGCCGCGTGGAACCCTTCTACAGAACGATCATCGGTGTCGCCCGCACGCTGTTCTTCGCGGAGGGGCTGCGGTTCACGATCAGCGGCGCCGAGCACATCCCGGCGTCGGGTGGTGCGGTGATCGCGATCAATCACACCGGCTACATGGACTTCACCTACGCGGGCATCCCGGCACGAGAAGTGAAGCGGTACGTCCGCTTCATGGCCAAGAAGGAGGTCTTCGACAACCCCATCGCCGGGCCGATGATGCGGATGATGAAGCACATCCCGGTAGACCGGTCCGCTGGCGCGGACTCCTACCGGGCCGCGGTCCAGGCGTTGCGTGACGGTGAGCTGGTCGGGGTGTTCCCGGAGGCGACGATCAGCCGCAGCTTCGAGATCAAGGACTTCAAGTCCGGCGCGGCCCGGATGGCGATCGAGGCGGGCGTGCCGATCATCCCGGTGGTGATCTGGGGTTCGCAGCGGGTGTGGACGAAGGGGCATCCGAAGCGGCTGGGCCGGACCAATACCCCGATCTCGATGGCGGTCGGCGAACCGATCGCCGCGGTCGGTCCGGCCGACGCGCTGACGGCGACGGTGCACGCGTCGATGGAGTCGACGCTGCACGCGCTGCAGGAGAACTACCAGCACCCGGCGGGGGAGTACTGGGTTCCCGCCCGCCTCGGCGGCGGTGCGCCCACCCTCGCGGAGGCCGATCGGATGGACGCGGAGGAGGCGGCGGCGAAGGCCGCGCGCCGGTCCGCGTCGGGCGGTGACGGGGCCTGACGGCGTGCCGGTGGATCGACGCAGGCGTCGCAGGCGGCTCGCACTCGGCGGCGGGGCCGTCCTCGCTGCCGGGGTGACCGCCGCGGTCGGGTCGATGGCGGTGATCGCGGCCGCCGCCGCCGGGCGGGTTCACGAGCCGGCCGACGCGCCGGAGGCGCCGGTGGTGATCGTGCTCGGCGCGAAGGTGCAGGACGGCAAGCCGATGTCGTTCCTCGCCGGCCGGCTCGACGTCGCGGCGGCCTTGGTGCGCGACGGCAAGGCCCGTGCGGTGCTGGTCTCGGGCGACGCCAACGGGACCTCCGGGAACGAGATCGCCGCAATGACCGGATATCTGGTCGATTCGGGGATCGACCGGGACCTGATCGTTGGGGACGATCACGGCCTGGACACCTACGACACCTGCGCGCGGGCCGTGCAGACGTTCGGGGTGACCCGCGCGCTGATCGTCAGCCAGGAGCCGCATGTCACCCGTGCGGTTGCGTTGTGCAGGCATGCCGGCATGGATGTGGACGGGGTCCGCGGCGACTGTGACTGCCGGACCATCACCGTCGCGCGGAACACCGCGCGGGAGTGGTTGGCGCGCCCGAAGGCGGTGCTGGACATGGTGTCCGGGCGACCGCCGCAGGTGGCGACACCGCCGACCGATGCGCTCGACCGCGCGCTGGCGTCGAGCGCCGGAGGATAGCCGAAAGGGCCGGTCCCGCAGGGGGACCGGCCCAGCCCGCCGGGCGTCAAGGATCGGGGAGGGGCTCCGGTTAGGAGCCGAGCAGCCCGGTCACCGAACCCATGTCGACGGAACCGAAGTCGAAGTCGAGGTCGGAGGAACCGCCGCCGATCGATCCGTCACCCTCTCCGGTGCCCGGGCCCGGGTTCGGGCCGGGATCGACCGGCCCGCCCTCGCCGACGGTGATCGTGGCGAGGGCCTGGCCGCCCGCGTTGACCGGAACGTCGTTGCCGGGGCGCTTGCCGTCCTTCGGGGTGCAGAACGACGGCGCGTTCTGGACGGAGCCGAGCGCGTTGGCGCGGGCAAGGAACGTGTCGTAGTTGGTGTCGCTGTTGTAGTTTGCGGCATCACCCGCGACCCGCACGGTGGGGGTGACGACCCCCTCGGCGAGCGCCTTGACGGTGACCGTGACGGCCGGGAGCTGGAACTGCGTTGAGCCGTCCGCGGTGGGGTTGCCCGCCATGTCGGTCTTGGTCTTCTCGACCGCGATGCCGCCGGGGGTGGTGGCGCTGGACTTCGGGCCGTTGGCGACCGTCTCGTTGTCGCCGGAGAGCCGGATGACCGTGCCCGCTGCGTCGGGGACGCCTGCCTCGTTGACGAGGATCGCGGTCGGCGCGACCCCGGTCAGTCCCTTCGACGTGCCGGGGACGACTGCGGCGGAGACAAATTCGGTGTTCGCGGGTAGATCCCAGTCGATCTTGAGGCGCTGGATGTCGACCGTGGTTGCGATGGATTCCTTGTCGGGCAGCGAGCTGACCGTCGGCTGGACGGTGTAGCTGAACTCGTCGCCCGCATTGACGGTGTCCGGCGCGGTGATGCTCATGCCGAGCGTCTGGGAAATGTGCTGGGTGAGAATCGCGCGCGCCTGGCAGGCTCCTGCGAACTCGATGGTGTTGGTTGCCGCGGCGGCGGGGGACGCCGACAGCAGGGCACCCGCCGCGACAGCGGCGGCCGCGGCGACGGGGACGGCACCACGACGGACGTGGGTCAGGGCCATGACTCTCCTCTTAGATAGTTGCTTCCGGAACAGAAGGAAAAAGTGTGATTCGGACCATAAACGAGAACTTGTTCATTAGTGTCCGAATCGACCGAAATCGTCGAAATCGCGTCTAGCGCCGAATGATGCGGCCAGCCAGAACCCCCGAATCGACACGTGTTGCACACCTGCCCCGTGTGCATGCTGCGCGTTGTCGGCCGCCACCCCACCCTCGAGGAGAGACCCCGTGATCAGACCATCCCGAATTCGCTGGGCCGTTGCCCCGGCCGCATCGGTCGTCGTGGCCGCAGGCCTGCTGCTCGCCGCGACGCCGGCATCCGCACAACCGGCCGTCTCGCCGCTCGGGGTGACCGCGGCCGACGAGGCGGGGACTCCGGTCACCGCCACCATCACCCAGCCCTCCTCGACGCCCGTCGCGGGCAAGACGACCACGATCAAGCTGGCCTTCGGCTCGAAAGTCAGCGGCAGCCTGGAGTGGCAGGTCGACGGCAAGCACGTGATGTGGAACGCCTACACCGGGGTCGACGTCGGGACCGTGACCGATTCCGCGTCAAGCAGCCTCTGGAATCATGTGTTCCTCACGCCGGGCAGTACACCCTCACCGCACGCTTCACCGGCGCAGCAGGATTCGGCAACGCCACCGCCTCGACCACCATCACGGTCACCGCGGCGACCACCGCGGCGACGACCAGGACCACCGTGACCGCACCCGAGACCGCTGTCGCCGGAACGCCGTTCGCGCTTGCGGTCACGATCTCGCCGTCCGCGACGTCCGGCACCGTCCAATTCCGTGACGGCGATACCGACCTCGGCGCACCGGTCCCGGTTGCCTACGGCAAGGCGACCCTGACGGACGCGGTGCTGGCCACGCCGGGTGCTCACGCGATCACCGCGGTCTACAGCGGCGGCCCGTCGTTCGCTGGCTCCACCTCGGCCGCGGTCACCGTCACCGTCCCCGACATTGCCACCAGCACCGTCGTCACCGCCCCGGCGACCGCGACCGTGGGTACCGCGGTCGCGCTTCAGGCAACGGTGACCCCGGCGACGGCCGGCGGAACCGTGCAGTTCATGAACGGTGCCGTCCCGATCGGTGCGCCCGTCGCGGTCGTCGACGGTGTCGTGACGTTGTCGCACACGTTCGACACCGCGGGTGCGCACAGCATCACCGCCGTCCACACTCCGGGCGAAGGCCACGCCGGTTCCACCTCCGCCGCCGCAACCGTCACCGTGACGGCCGCCGAATCCGGCGGCTCCGCCGACTTCGGGTCGCTCGACCTGGGTTCGATCGGCTCACTCTTCGGTTCCTGAGGTCCGTTCGGGTGACCGGGTCGGCGAACCGCCGCCCGGTCACCCGCGGCCGGATCCGTGCTGCGTGCCGCCGGACCGGATGCTCCGAGGCGCCCGGCGCCGGTGCCGCCGCTGCGGCAAGATGGGTGCAGTGCACGATCACCGCGATTCCAAACCCGAACTGATCGCCAGCGACGTCGACGGGACCCTCATCGACGACGACGAGCAGGTCAGCGCCCGTACCCGTGCCGCCGTGCACGCCGCCCTCGCCGACGGTGTGCCGTTCGTCCTGGCCACCGGGCGTCCGCCGCGGTGGATCGGCCCCGTCGTCGACGGCCTCGATTACGCCCCACTTGCGGTGTGCGCCAACGGCGCCGTCCTCTATGACAGCAACACCGACCGAGTGCTGCGTGCCGAAACCCTGTCTGCCGGCACCCTGTCCTGGCTCGCCGACCTGACTGAGGATGCGCTCCCCGGGTCCGGTCTCGCCGCGGAACGGGTCGGGGCCAGCGCCCACGATGCCGCAACACCGCAGTTCGTCAGTTCCCCCGGCTACGAGCATGCCTGGCTCAATCCGGACAACACGGAGATGTCCGCGGAGGACGTGCTCGCCCACCCGGCGGTGAAGTTGCTGATCCGGCTCCCCGGCATTGCCAGTTCGCACATGATCGCCCGCCTCGCCCCGCTGGTCGGGGACCGGGTCGACCTGACCTATTCGACGAACAACGGGCTGATCGAGGTCTCCGCCCCCGGCGTGACGAAGGCGTCCGGGCTGGCCGCGCTCGCGGAACACCTCGGGGTCACCGACTCCGCGATCATCGCGTTCGGGGACATGCCGAACGACGTTCCGATGCTGACGATGGCGCGGCATGGTGTCGCGGTGGCCAACGCCCACGACGACGCGATCGCGGCGGCCAACGAGGTCACTGCGTCAAACGCCAACCACGGCGTGGCCCGGGTGCTCGAACGGTGGTGGAACTGAACCCGGCCCGAACACCCCAGCTCAGAGCCGCCGGACCGCCGGATCGTCCGGGACCTCGGCGCCGCCGGGCGCGGCATCGGTCGGGTGGTAGTGTGCCGCGAGCGACGAACAGGGGGCTTGATGACCACGCCGGACTGGTTGCTGAGTATCGACTTCGGCACCTCCAACACCGCGGCAGCACATTCCGGCGCGACGAGCGGGCGGGTGGAGACCCTCGCCCTATCCCATGCGAGCAATCTGATGCCGTCGGCCGTCCACGTCGAGACGCCGGACCGGATCGCCGTCGGTGAGGTCGCGGCCAATGAGGCCACCCGCAATCCCGCCGGTTATCTCCCCGCGCCGAAGCGCCTGATCGGCGCGCCGACGATCGCGGTGGGCGGATTCACGGTGCCCACCTTCCTTCCGGTCGCGGCCGTGCTCCGCAGCGTGCTCGACCGGGCGGTCGCCGCGCACGCGGGGGTGCCGCCGTCCGGGGTGGTGCTGACCCATCCCGAGGCGTGGTCACCGGAACAGATCCAGGTGCTGGCCGACGCGGCCCGGCACGCCGGAATCGACCCGGCGCGGATCACCTTCATCTCCGAACCCCGCGCCGCGGCACAGCATTACAGCCGATCGCACACCCTGCAGCCGGGTGCGAAGATCGCCGTGTTCGACTTCGGTGGCGGCACCCTCGACGTGGCGGTCCTCACCGTCGACGAGCGGGGCGGCTTCCGGGTCATCGCCGCCCGCGGCGACAACGGACTCGGCGGCAAGAACGTCGACGCCCTCGTCGCCCGCTGGGTGGACCGGCAACTCGACGACCGCGACCCCGACCTGCGGGAATACCTGCGGCGCGGGGCACCGATCGACGTGCGGCACGCGCTGGACGAGTCGGTGCGACGCGCGAAGGAACTGCTGTCGGAGGCACCGTCGGCGACGATCACGGTGACGGGCAACGGGACGCGGGAGACGCTGCAGATCACCCGCGGCGAGTTCGACGAGCTGATCGCGCCGACGGTCGACCGGGCGGTGCACCTGACCCGCGAAACCCTGCTCGACGCCGGGGTGACCGCACCCGATCAGCTTGCCGCGCTGTACCTGACCGGCGGGACAGCGCGAATCCCGTTGGTACACGACCGGCTGCGGGCCCTCGGTCCCGTCGCCACGCTCGACGACCCGAAGACGGTGGTGGCGCAGGGAGCGCTAACCGGTCTGTCCGCCGCCCCGCCCGCCGCCCCGCCGCGTCCGGTCCCCACCGCCGCCGACCTCGCACCGACCCCGCGGGAGGAGACCCCCGCCCCGACCCGGTCCCGGCGGCCCAGCCGCACCCTGCTGGTGGGTGCTGCCGCGGTAGTCGTCATCGGCGGAGCGGCCGCTATCGGCGGAATGCTGATGCGCGACACCGGGGAGTCGGCCGACGCTGCCCCAACGTCGGCGCAGACCACCGGGGGATCGGCACCGTCCGGCGCGGACGCGACCTCGTCGGCGCCGGTCACCAATGCGAACGGTGATGCCGTCGCGAAGGAGGTCGACCAGGTCCTCGCCGCGGTCCCCACCACCCTCCGGTCGGATCTGGCCGACTGCGAGAACGGTCACCTGGTCACCGATAACGGTGGCGTGCAGGTCATGTGCAGCCTGGACGAGTCGGGCGATCTCGCCGGACTCACCACCCCGCCGTGGAACAGCGTCACGATCTCCCTCGACCAGGCCGAGGCACGGAAGGACATCATCGGTGCGCGGCGGGGGTCGCTTGAGGGACCGAACAGCACCCTCGTCGAGAGCATCGACCGGATGTCGGCCGCGGACATTTCCGCTCCGGACCCGGCGGACGGGCTCGTCGATGTCACGACCGTGAACACCAACACGGGTGTGCGGGTGACCGTGCGGGATGTGAACGGCGTCGAGGATGCGAAGAAGTTCCTGTCCCGCTCCGGTCTGGTGAACTGACCTTCCCCAGCTGGACGGGGCGGAGGGTGGGGTTCCCGCCCGCCGGAGATTTGTTTCGGATCGTCGGGAACATTGTCGGCCCGGCCCGCATCTCATTGTCGACAGCGCACGACAGAGCTTGCCGACAGAAGGGCCGAACCGATGTCCGACACCACCGCAACCACCCCCTCCACCACCGCGGCGACCGAGTACCCGACCCCGGCGACCGGAGCCGCGGCGCAGGACGCGGCAGCCCCGAGCACGCCGACCGCCGAGGCGACCTCGCCGCAGCCGGCTCCGACGTCGGTCGCCCGCGACGTGGACGGTGACGGCACCGTCGACGTCGTCCACTCGACCGACGCCGCGGGACACACCGTCACCGCCCACCTCGACGACAACGGGGAGATCACCCTGGTCGAGGCGGACACCGACGGCAACGGCACGTTCGACACCGTCGCCACCGCCGCGCCGGACGGCACGATCGTGGTCGGGCAGGACGCCGACGACGACGGCCAGGTGGACGTGATCGCGCACTACGACGCCGACGGCAGCCTGCGCCGGGTGGACACCCTCGAGGACGGTCGGCTGGTCGAGTCGACCTTCGACACCGACGGGGACGGGGCCCCGGACACCGTCAAGTCGGACACCGACGGGGATGGCCGCGCGGACAGCGTCGGGGTCGACTCGGACGGCGACGGACTCATCGACACCGTCATGATCGACACGAACGGCGACGGCTACACGGACATCCTCGCCGTCGACAGCGACGGCGACGGGGTGGAGGACTTCCGCCTCAACGCCGAAGACATCCCCTCCGACCCGGGGTACAGCACCGACCTCGGCGCCCCGGATCAGGACGCGGCCGGCTACGACACCTCGGCCGACGCCGCCTTCTGACGCGGCTCCCGCGTCGTGGTCTCGCTACCATCGATGACAGCGTTCCGCCCACCCACACCCCGGGAGTGACAGCATGCAGGATGATGACGACGCGGTCGGCGCCCTCCTCGCTGCCCTGCAGGCCGATTCGGCCGACGGTCCCGCTCCCGGGGTGTGGGAGGAGGCGTTGGCCGCCGCGTTCGCGGCGGAGCCCGGTGCCGCCCCCGCCGATCTGGTTCCGGTGATGGACGACGACGCGGTGCTGGTCGACGAGGACGAGCTGGTCCTCACCGACGACGACCCGGCCACCGAGGTGACGGCCGGGAACGACGCGGCGGGCGCTGCCGACGACCCGGACGATCCCGACCTCGATGGTGGGCCCGCCGCGGAGGAGCCGTTCACGACGGCCGACGACGCAGCGGCGGACGCCGACATCGATCTCGGTGAACCGGACAATCTCGACGGAGATTCCGGCTGGTGAACGTCCGGGTCGACGTGCCTCGCTACGATCATCCGGATACGCGAGACGCGGGGGGACGCTGAATGGACGACGTGACGCTGCTCGTGCAGGCGCGTGGTGGCGATCAGGCGGCGTTCGCGCAGCTCGTCGAGCGCCACCGCACCCACGTCTGGGCGGTGTGCCTGTCGACCACCGGTAACCGTCACGACGCCGAGGACGCACTGCAGAACACCCTGATCGCGGCGTGGCAGCATCTCGACCGGTTCCGCGGCGAGGCACGGTTCGGGACCTGGCTGCACCGGATCGCGGTCAACAACGCGCTGATGGTGGTGCGGAGCCGGAAACCGGACACCGACCTCACGGACTTCACCGATGCGGACGTGTCCGTCACGTTGACCGACGACGGCCCCGGCTTCGACGAGTCGATCGCCACCCGTGACGAGCTCCGGAGTGCGCTGGCCCGGCTGCCGGAGGACTTTCGAACGGCGCTGATCCTCCGCGAGTTCGGCGATCTCACCTACGCCGACATTGCCGAGCATCAGGGCGTCGGCGTGCAGACCGTGAAGTCCCGATTGAACCGGGCGAGAAGGCAACTCGCGCAGATCCTCGGCGAGTCCACGCGCGGCAGCTGAGCGTCGGGCCGCGCGCGGACGCGCCGTCACCGCTCGCTGACGACCGCTCCCGGGGTGTGCCACACCGAGTCGGGGAGCTCGCCGGGCAGGTCGGGATTGTCCCGGTCGGTGAACACCGGGTCGAGCCCGGCGCTCACCTGCCGGTCGTAGTCCCGGAACGCGCCGAACGCCCACTTACCGAGCAGCACGATCGCGACCAGGTTGACGATCGCCATCAGTGCCATCGCCACGTCGGCGAGCGCCCACACCGCGGCGAGCGCCATCACCGACCCCAGACCGACACCGGCGAGGACGAGCACCCGGAACACCTGCAGGGTGCGCGGGCCCGCCCCGAGGTAGGTCATGTTCACCTCGGCGTACGAGTAGTTGCCGATCACCGAGGAGAACGCGAACACGAAGATCAGCACGGTCATCAGCCAGGTCGACCAGGAGCCCAGCTCGTGCTGCACCGCCTGCTGCGTCAGCGATGCGCCCATCCCGGATCCGGTGACGCCGGGTTGGTACACCTCGGGACCGGCCATCATGATGATCATCGCGGTCGCGGTGCACACGATCATCGTGTCGACAAACACGCCGAGGGCCTGGACGAAACCCTGCTTGACCGGGTGCGAGACGGTCGCGGTCGCGGCGGCGTTCGGGGCGCTGCCCATGCCCGCCTCGTTGGAGAACAGCCCGCGCTTGACGCCGTTGAGCATGGCCGCGGCGATGCCGCCGGTGATGCCTGCCGCCGCCTCGCCGATCCCGAAGGCCCCGCCGATGATCCAGCCGAACACCTCGGGGACCCGGCCGATGTTGATGACGATGATGACCAGTGCGAGCAGGGCATAGGCCCCGGCCATGACCGGCAGCACCAGTTCGGCGACCTTCGCGACCCTGCGGATCCCGCCGAACAGCACCGGTGCGGCGAGCAGCATCAGCACCAGCGCCGTCCACTTCTGGTCGACGGTGTGCGCCTGCGCGAGCACGTCCGCGATCGTGTTGGCCTGGACCATGTTGAACGCGAACCCGAAGGTGAGCACCAGCAGGACCGCGAACAGCAGCCCGCCTGCGCGTGAGCCGAGCCCGCGCTGAATGTAGTAGGCGGGTCCGCCGCGGAAGGCGCCGTCCGGGCCGCGGACCTTGAACAGCTGCGCCAGGGTCGCCTCGACGGCGGCGGTGGCCATGCCGAACAGGGCGACGCACCACATCCAGAAGATGGCGCCGGGGCCGCCGAGGGTCAGCGCGATCGCGACACCCGCGATGTTGCCGGTGCCGACCCGCGAGGCCACCCCGACACAGAACGCCTGGAACGAGGAGATCCCGCCGCCCGCCCCGGACCGGGACGCGCCGAGCTGGCGGACCATGGCCCCGAACTTGCGGAACTGGACACCGCGGGTGCGGACGGTGAAGTACAGCCCGGCCCCGATCAGCAGGTAGATCAGCACATAGGTGTAGAGAACGTCGCTGACCGGGTCGATGAAGCGCTGCTGGATGAAGTCCACTCGACGACAGTAGGGCAGGAGCCCCCGCCGACCGGGTATCCGGTGACCGGCCGGTCGCCGCCCTAGCAAATGTGCGATGGGTCACAATGGTCGCTCACGACCCGAGCAAGGAGTGACCCATGTTGAGCACGATGCAAGACGCCCCCCTGTCGATCGCGCAGCTGCTGCGCCACGGTGCCACGGTGCACGGCGGTGCGGAGGTCGTAACGTGGACCGACGCCGGGGCTCGGCGCCGCAGCTACGCCGAGGTGGGTCGGCGCTGTGCTGCCCTGGCGCACGCCCTGCGCGATCTCGGCGTCACCGGGGACCATCGGGTCGCGACGTTCATGTGGAACAACGCCGAGCATCTCGAGGCGTACCTGGCCGTGCCGTCGATGGGCGCGGTGCTGCACACCCTCAACATCCGGCTCTTCCCGGAGCAGCTGGTGCATGTCGCGAACCATGCCGAGGATCACGTGATCATCGTCGATCCGACGCTGATTCCGCTGCTTGCCCCGCAGTTGCCGCAGCTGCGCACGGTCCGGCACGTGATCGTCACCGGCGACTCCACCGCCGGACTGGAGGTGCCCGACGGGGTGCAGCTGCACGCATACGAGACGCTGATCGACGGCAGGCCGACGGACTTCGATTGGCCGGAGCTCGACGAACGGGCTGCGGCCGCAATGTGCTATACCTCCGGCACCACCGGTGACCCGAAAGGTGTTGTCTATTCCCACCGTTCGATCTACCTGCATTCGATGCAGGTGTGCATGACGGACGGCCCGGGGCTGCAGCAGGGGGACCGCGCGCTGGCGGTGGTGCCGCAGTTCCACGCGATGTCGTGGGGCCTGCCGTACGCGGCCTTCATGATCGGGGCGTCGCTGATCATGCCGGACCGATTCCTGCAGCCTGCCCCGCTCGCCGAACTGATCGCGGCGGAACGTCCCACTTTCGCGGCGGCGGTCCCGACCATCTGGTTGGGCCTGCACCAGCATCTGGAGGCGCACCCGCAGGACATCTCGTGCATGCGCGAGGTGCTGATCGGCGGCTCCGCGGTGCCGCCGTCGCTGATGCACGCGTTCGCGGACGACCACGACGTCCAGGTGCTGCACGCCTGGGGCATGACCGAGACCTCCCCGCTCGGATCGGTGGCCCGTCCGCCCGCCGATGCCGCGGGCGACGAGCGGTGGCGCTACCGCTACTCCCAGGGCCGCTTCCCGGCGTCGGTGCGGGCCCGCCTGGTCGACGATGCGGGCGCGCCGGTGCCGCACGACGGCGCGTCCATCGGTGAGGTGGAGGTCCGCGGCCCGTGGATCACCGGGTCCTATTACGGTGTCGACGCCGCGGACAAGTTCGACGACGGCTGGCTCCGCACCGGCGATGTCGGCACGATCACCCCGGACGGCTACCTCACCCTCACCGACCGCACCAAGGACATCATCAAGTCCGGTGGCGAGTGGATCTCCTCGGTGGACCTGGAGAACGCCGTGATGGGTCACCCGGATGTCCTCGAGGCCGCCGTCATCGGCATCCCCGACGAGAAGTGGGACGAGCGTCCCCTCGTCGCGGTGGTGCTCCGTGAGGGCAGCGCCACCACCATCGACGGTCTGCGCCAGTACCTTTCGGAGAAGGTTGCCAAGTGGCAGCTGCCGGAGAACTGGACCGTCCTCGGCGAGGTGCCCAAGACCAGCGTCGGCAAGTTCGACAAGAAGCGGCTGCGCTCGCAGTTCCGCGACGGTGGCCTGGAGGTCACCCGGGTCTGATCGACCGGAGCGGGCCGCGCCTGACCCGGCGTGGCCCGCTCCGCCGGTAGCATCCCGCGGATGAGTGGCAATCGCCTGCAGGTCCTCGTCTACAGCGACGACGCGAACACGCGGGCACAGGTCGTCAGCGCGCTCGGCACCCGACCGCATCCGGACCTGCCGGAGGTCGAGTGCATCGAGGTCGCGACCGCACCGGTCGTGGTGCGCCGACTCGACGCCGGGGACATCGCGATCGCGATCCTCGACGGTGAGGCAACCCCGGCCGGTGGGATGGGCCTCGCCAAGCAGCTCAGGGACGAGATAGCGCACTGCCCCCCGATCGTCGTCCTGACCGGCCGCGCCGACGATGCGTGGCTCGCACGATGGTCGCGTGCCGAGGCGAGCGTCCCGCACCCAATCGACCCGATTCGCCTGACCGACGAGGTCGTCGCGCTGCTCCGCGGCCGCTGAGGGACCGTCGACCAGCATCGGAGTGTCGTGGCTCACACCGGTGCGCGGGCGGGGGTATGTTCGGCTCCAGGGAGAGGACATGGCCGGGTCACGCACCCGACGGTCCGCTCCGAGTGGCTGTGGAACGTGCGGTGTGCCGTGCGGTCGCGGCCGCGGGACAGCTCGCGGGAAGTGCATGCATCGGACCAGGGAGCAGGTCATGAGGCGGGTCGAGCAGGACGGGCAACGGGATCGGCACACTGCCGGTCGGCGTCCGGGTGCCGCCCGCGCCGGCATGATCCGGCGGACACTCCAGCGGGGAGAGGAGCCAGGAGGCCGTGAACGTCTACATTCCGATCCTGGTGCTCGGCGCGATCGCGATCGTGTTCGCACTGTTCTCGGTTCTGGTGGCGTCGATCGTCGGGCCGCGGCGCCTGAACCGGGCGAAACTGCAAGCGTACGAATGCGGTATCGAGCCGACGGCGCAACCGGACCGGCACGGCAGCGGGATCGGCGGTGCGACCGGGCAGCGGATCCCGGTGAAGTACTACCTGACCGCGATGCTGTTCATCATCTTCGACATCGAGATCGTCTTCCTCTACCCGTGGGCGGTGCACTTCGATGCGCTCGGCGTGTTCGGGTTCAGCGCGATGGCCCTGTTCGTCGTCAACGTCTCCGTCGCCTACGCCTACGAGTGGCGGCGCGGCGGACTGACCTGGGACTGACCGGACATCTCCGACCACCCGGGACGGATGCCGGTGCGACACACCAGGTCCGGATCGAGTAGGAAGTCGAGGCGACACGGATGGGGCTCGAGGAAAAACTGCCCGGTGGGTTCCTGTTGACGACGGTCGAGTCGATCGCTGGCTACGCACGCAAGGGATCCCTATGGCCAGCGACCTTCGGTCTCGCGTGCTGTGCGATCGAGATGATGGCCACCAGTTCCGGTCGCTATGACCTCGCCCGATTCGGCATGGAGGCCTTCCGCGCCTCCCCCCGGCAGGCCGACCTGATGATCGTCGCCGGCCGGGTCAGCCAGAAGATGGGGCCAGTGCTGCGGCAGGTGTACGACCAGATGGTCGAGCCGAAATGGGTACTGGCGATGGGGGTCTGCGCCTCGTCCGGCGGAATGTTCAACAACTACGCGATCGTGCAGGGCGTCGATCATCTGGTCCCGGTCGACATCTACCTGCCCGGCTGCCCGCCCCGCCCCGAGATGCTGCTCAACGCGATCATCGCGCTGCACGAGAAGATCGCGCAGATGCCGCTCGGGGTGAATCGGGAAGCGGCGGTGCAGGCCGCCGAGGCGGCCGCCCTCGCGGCCACCCCGACCATCGAGATGAGGGGGCTGCTGCGGTGACGGCGGACTCGCCGGAAGATCGGGCCGAGGGCCGGGTCGACGCGGAGGCGACGGCAGGGCCGGAGGGGAGCCCGCCCGCCGACGAATCCACCAGGCCCGATGTGATCGACGTCCGGCAGGGGATGTTCGGTGTCCGCGGCACCGGCGACACCTCCGGATACGGGCGCCTGCAGCGACCGGTGACCCTTCCTCCCGGCACCACCCGCCCGTTCGGGGGCTGGTTCGACACCGTCGCCGACGGACTCGACATGGCGCTGACCGAGGCCGGGGTGCCGCCGGGGGAGGCGATCGAGAAGGTCGTCGTGTTCCGCGACGAACTCACCTTCCACGTCCGGGCCAGACACCTGCCAGCGGTGGCACGCGCGTTACGGGACACTCCCGCACTGCGTTTCGAGATGTGCCTCGGTGTGAACGGTGTGCACTACCCGCAGGACTCCGGCCGGGAACTGCACGCCGTGTATCCGCTGCAGTCGATCACCTGGGGGCGCAGGCTTCGGCTGGAGGTGGCGGTGCCGGACGCGGACCCCCACGTGCCGTCGCTGTACGCCGTCTACCCGACCAACGACTGGCACGAGCGGGAGGCGTACGACTTCTTCGGCATCGTGTTCGACGGGCATCCGGCGCTGACCCGGATCCAGATGCCGGACGACTGGCAGGGCCATCCGCAGCGGAAGGATTACCCGCTCGGCGGTGTCCCGGTCGAGTACAAGGGGGCGCGGATCCCGCCACCCGATCAGCGGAGGGGGTACAGCTGATGAGCGGCGTTAGCGGCGACCCGATCGGCACCGTCTACAGTGCAGGCGGGCAGGATTGGGATGAGATCGTCGGTGCGGCAGCGCAATCCGGTGACGAACGGATCGTCGTCAACATGGGCCCGCAACATCCGTCGACGCATGGGGTGCTGCGGCTGATCCTCGAGATCGAGGGGGAGACGGTCACCGAGGCGAGGTGCGGGATCGGCTATCTGCACACCGGCATCGAGAAGAACCTGGAGTACCGCAGCTGGATTCAGGGGGTCACCTTCGTGACCCGGATGGATTACCTGTCCCCGTTCTTCAACGAGACCGCGTACTGCCTGGCCGTCGAGAAGCTGCTCGGCGTCACGGACCTGATTCCCGAGCGCGCCACCGTGATCCGGGTGCTGCTGATGGAGCTGAACCGGATCGCCTCGCACCTGGTCGCCCTGGCGACCGGCGGCATGGAGCTCGGTGCGGTCACCGCGATGCTGTTCGGATTCCGGGAACGGGAGCTGATCCTGGACGTGTTCGAGAAGTTCACCGGGTTGCGGATGAACCACGCCTACATCCGCCCCGGCGGCCTTGCGCAGGACGCGTCCGACGGCGCCATCGCCGCGGCGCGGGAGCTGCTCACCATTCTCCCGAACCGGTTGCGGGACATGGAGTTGATGCTCAATGAGAACCCGATCTGGAAGGCTCGGACCAAGGGCGTCGGCTACCTCGATCTGACCGGGTGCATGGCGCTCGGCATCACCGGACCGATCCTGCGCGCCACCGGCCTGCCGCACGACCTGCGGCGCGCCGAACCGTACTGTGGCTACGAGACCTACGACTTCGACGTCGTCACCGACAGCGGCAGCGACTGCTACGGCCGATATCTGATTCGGATCCGGGAGATGCGGGAATCGGTGAAGATCGCCCGGCAGTGCCTGGACCGGCTGCGGCCCGGCCCGGTCATGCTCGACGACAGGAAGATCGCCTGGCCGGCGGACCTCGCGCTCGGGCCGGACGGGCTTGGCAATTCGGCCGAACACATCGAACACATCATGGGCACCTCGATGGAGGCGCTGATCCACCACTTCAAGCTGGTCACCGAGGGCTTCCGGGTGCCTGCCGGGCAGGTGTACGTGGCCGTCGAGTCGCCCCGCGGCGAGCTGGGGGTGCACATGGTCAGTGACGGCGGCAGCAGACCGTACCGGGTGCACTACCGCGACCCGTCGTTCACCAACTTGCAGGCGGTGTCGGTGATGTGCGAGGGCGGCATGGTGGCGGACGTGATCGCCTCGGTGGCCAGCATCGATCCCGTCATGGGCGGGGTGGACCGGTGACCGCGGCGCACGGGTACCCGGCGGAGGTCCGGGTTCGGCTCGAGGTGGACGCCAAGGAGATCGTCGGCCGATACCCGCAGGCGCGGTCGGCGCTGCTGCCGCTGCTGCACCTGGTCCAGTCGGAGGACGGCCACGTCACCGCAGCCGGGATCGAATTCTGCGCCGCCCAAGTGGATCTCACGGCCGCGGAGGTGTCGGCGGTGGCCACCTTTTACTCGATGTACCGACGCAGCCCCACCGGGGACTACCTGGTCGGGGTGTGCACGAACACACTGTGCGCGGTGATGGGTGGCGACGCGATTCTCGACCGGCTCCGCACTCATCTCGGGCTCGACCCGGGACACACCGCCGCCGACGGCACCGTCACCCTCGAACACCTCGAGTGCAACGCGGCGTGTGACTACGCGCCGGTGGTGATGGTGAACTGGGAGTTCTTCGACAACCAGACGCCCGAGACGGCCGTCGAGTTGGTGGACACCCTGCGCGCGGGGGGCACGGCGATCCCGGTCCGCGGCGCACCACCGTGCACGTTCCGGGAGACCGAGCGGATCCTCGCTGGGTTCCCCGACCCCCGTCCGGACGCGGTGGATGCCGGCGCGGCCGGGGACGCCACCCTTGCCGGGCTGCGGGTTGCGAACGAACGGGGCATGCGGGCACCGGATCCCGCACCCGGGCCGGGCGCGGAGGGGGCGGAGCCGTCATGACCCTGACCCCGGTCCTGAGCCGCTACTGGGACGAGCCCCGATCGTGGACGCTCGAGACGTACCTGCGCCACGACGGCTACCGGGCACTGCGGACCGCGCTGGGGATGGACCCCGATGCGGTGATCGACGCGGTCAAGGCGGCGGGCCTACGCGGACGCGGCGGGGCGGGCTTCCCGACCGGGGTGAAATGGTCGTTCATCCCGCAGGATCGGGACGGAGCCGATGCCGCCCCGCACTACCTGGTGATCAACGCCGATGAGTCCGAGCCGGGCACCTGCAAGGACATGCCGCTGATGCTCGCCACCCCGCACGCCCTGATCGAAGGGGCGATCATCGCGGCGTATGCGATCCGCGCCGGGCAGGCATTCATCTACGTCCGCGGCGAGGTGCTGCCGGTGCTGCGCCGCCTGCAGACCGCGGTCACGCAGGCGTACACGGCCGGGTATCTCGGACGCGACATCCTCGGCAGCGGGGTCGACATCGACATCGTCGTGCACGCCGGGGCAGGCGCCTACATCTGCGGCGAGGAGACCGCGCTGCTCGACTCCCTCGAGGGCCGGCGCGGCCAGCCCCGGCTGCGGCCACCGTTCCCCGCGGTCGCGGGCCTGTACGCCAGCCCCACCGTCGTCAACAACGTCGAATCCATTGCGAGCGTGCCGCCGATCCTGCTGCACGGACCGGACTGGTTCCGGTCGATGGGCGGCGAGAAGTCGCCGGGATTTACGCTGTACTCGCTGTCCGGGCACGTGACCCGGCCGGGACAGTACGAGGCGCCCCTCGGGGTGACGCTGCGCGAACTGCTCGACTGTGCAGGCGGGGTGCGGGCCGGGCACCGGCTCAAGTTCTGGACCCCGGGAGGGTCGTCCACACCGCTCTTCACCGACGCGCACCTCGACGTGCCCCTGGACTACGAGGGTGTCGTCGGCGCCGGGTCGATGCTCGGCACCAAGGCGCTGCAGATCTTCGACGAGACGACCTGCGTGGTGCGGGCGGTGCTGCGCTGGACCCGGTTCTACGCACACGAATCCTGCGGCAAGTGCACCCCCTGCCGTGAGGGCACCTACTGGTTGGTGCAGGTGATGGAACGGATGGAGGCGGGCAACGGCACCGCGGCGGACCTGGAGACCCTTCTCGACATTGCCGATGGTGTCGCTGGAAAGTCGTTCTGCGCGTTGGGGGATGCCGCCGCGAGTCCGATCACGTCCTCGTTGACGTACTTCCGCGAGGAGTACCTGGCGCACTTCGAGCACGGTGGGTGTCCGTTCGATCCGGCGCTGTCCGAACTGACCACGGGGGGGACGCGATGACCGCCGACGAGCACCCCGCCGACCCGGTGACGCTGACGATCGACGGGGTCGAGGTCCGGGTCCCGAACGGCACCCTGGTGATCCGGGCGGCGGAACTGGTCGGCATCCAGATCCCGCGGTTCTGCGACCATCCGCTGCTCGAGCCGGTCGGGGCGTGCAGGCAATGCCTCGTCGAGGTGGAACTGCCGGGGCGCGAGCCCGGGGCGCCACCGGTGCGGCAACCGAAGCCGATGGCGTCCTGCACGATCGCCGCCACCGACGGAATGATCGTGCGCACCCAGCTCACCTCGCCCGCGGCGGACCGGGCGCAGCGCGGTGTGATGGAGATGCTGCTGATCAACCATCCACTGGACTGCCCGGTGTGCGACAAGGGCGGCGAGTGCCCGCTGCAGAACCAGGCGATGTCCAACGGCCGCAGTGAAACCCGCTTCGACGGCACCAAACGCACCTTCCCGAAGCCGATCCCGCTGTCCACCGAGGTCCTGCTGGACCGCGAGCGGTGTGTGCTGTGCGCCCGATGCACCCGCTTCTCCCAGCAGATCGCGGGCGACCCGTTCATCGACCTCCTCGAACGGGGTGCCCAGCAGCAGGTCGGGATCGGTGCGGGAGAGCCGTTCGAGTCCTACTTCTCCGGCAATACCGTGCAGATCTGTCCCGTCGGTGCCCTGACCGGAGCCGCGTACCGGTTCCGTGCCCGCCCGTTCGACCTGGTGTCCACGCCCAGCGTCTGCGAGCACTGCGCGTCCGGGTGCGCGCAGCGCACCGACCACCGGCGCGGCACGGTCCTGCGTCGCCTCGCGGGCGACGATCCCGAGGTCAACGAGGAATGGAACTGCGACAAGGGTCGGTGGGCGTTCGGCTATGCGACCTCCGACGACCGGCTGACCACCCCGCTGGTCCGCGGTGCGGACGGTCGCCTCGCACCCGCCTCCTGGTCGCAGGCGCTCGCGGTCGCGGCCCGCGGCCTGCGGGAGGCGGCGGGGGTTGGGGTGCTGCCCGGTGGTCGTCTCACCATCGAGGACGGCTATGCCTACGCGAAGTTCGCGCGAATCGCCATCGGCACCAATGACATCGACTTCCGGGCTCGGCCCCACTCCGCAGAGGAGGCGGCCTTCCTCGGCGCCAGGGTCGCGGGGCGAGGGCTGGGCGTCACCTACGCGGATCTCGACCACGCCCCGGTCGTGCTGCTCGTCGCGTTCGAACCCGAGGAGGAATCCCCGATCGTGTTCCTCCGCCTGCGGAAGGCGGTGCGCCGGTCGGGGACCGCGGTGCACGCGGTCGCCCCGTACCGGAGTCGCGGGCTGACGAAGCTGTCCGGTCGCCTGGTGCAGTCCGGGCCGGGCGGCGAGGCGGAGGTGCTGCGCACGCTCGGGGACGGCGACCTGCTCACCGCGCCGGGGACGGTGCTCCTGGTCGGCGAACGCGCCGCCGACTCACCGGGAACGCTCACCGCGGCAGTGGAACTGGCCGACCGCAGCGGGGCGCGGCTGGCCTGGATCCCCCGCCGCGCGGGGGAGCGGGGTGCGCTCGAGGCCGGTGCCTTCCCGACGCTGCTGCCCGGCGCGCACCCGGTCGCCGACCAGACGGCCCGGCGCCGGGTCGCGGCCCGCTGGAGCGTCGACGATCTGCCGGAGACGCTGGGCCGGGACACCGCGGCGATCCTGGACGCCGCCCGATCCGGCGCGCTTGGCGCGCTGGTGGTCGGTGGACTCGAGGTCGACGACCTCCCCGACCCGGCTGCCGCACGGGACGCGATCGCGGCCGCGGCGTTCGTGGTCTCGCTCGAACTCCGACGCAGCGACGTCACCGACCTCGCCGACGTCGTGTTCCCGGTGGCCCCCGTCGCCGAGAAGGACGGCAGCTTCGTCGACTGGGAGGGCAGGGACCGCCCCTTCCCCGCGGCCCTCATCGGGGGGACCGCCATCCCGGATCATCGGGTACTGCACGCGCTCTCGGCGAGCCTGGGGCGGCCGATCGGGCTGCCCGACGTCGCAACCGCACGCGCCGAACTCCGCGCGATCGGCCGATGGGATGGGGCGCCGGTGGCGGCCCCGGCGGCGGCCGGGGTGCCGCCGCGCCTGCCGGGACCGGGGCAGGCGGTCCTGTGCGGCTGGCGGCAACTCCTCGACTCCGGTCGGCTGCAGGACGGCGAACCGCACCTCGCTGGCACCGCACACGCCCCGGTGGCGCGGATCTCCGCGGACACCGCAACCGAGATCGGCTGCCGCGACGGTGACCCGCTCACCGTCAGCACCGACCGTGGCACCGTCACCCTGCCCGTCGCGGTCACCGATATGCCCGAGCGGGTGGTGTGGCTGCCGATGTATTCGCCGGGCAGCGCCGTCCACCGCGACCTCGGTGTGTCCGTGGGCGCCGTGGTCCGGATCCGACCGGCCCGAGTGCACGGTGGGGAGGCGCGATGACGCCGCTCCTCGCCGCGGGCAGCGACCTGTCCGCATTCGGCCGCGACCCGTGGTGGCTGGTGGTCGGGAAGGCGTTGGCGATCTTCGTCTTTCTGATCCTGACGCCGCTGGTCGCCCTCCTCGCCGAGCGCAAGGTGATGGCGTGGATGCAGATGCGGGTCGGACCGAACCGGGTCGGCCCCCGCGGCACCCTGCAGTCCCTCGCGGACGGCATCAAGCTCGCCCTCAAGGAGGGCATCGTCCCCGCCGGGGTGGACAAGCCGGTCTACCTGCTGGCCCCGATCATCGCGATCGTCCCCGCGATCATGGCGTTCGCGGTGATCCCGTTCGGCCCGGAGGTGTCGGTGTTCGGGCACCGCACCCCGCTGCAACTGACTGACCTGCAGGTCGCGGTCCTCTACGTGCTGGCGGTCACGTCGGTCGGGGTCTACGGAATCGTCCTCGCCGGCTGGGCGTCCGGGTCGACGTATCCGCTGCTCGGCGGCCTACGGTCGACCGCCCAGGTGATCTCCTACGAGGTGGCGATGGGCCTGTCGTTCGCGGCGGTCTTCCTCGACGCGGGCACCATGAGCACCTCCGGCATCGTCGCGTCCCAGGTCGGAACCTGGTATGTCTTCCTGCTGCTGCCCTCGTTCCTGATCTACGTGACGTCGATGGTCGGGGAAACCAACCGCGCACCGTTCGACCTGCCGGAGGCGGAGGGGGAACTGGTCGGCGGCTTTCACACCGAGTATTCGTCGCTGCGGTTCGCGATGTTCATGCTCGCCGAGTACATCAACATGGTCACCGTGTCGGCGCTCGCGACGACGCTGTTCCTCGGCGGCTGGCACGCGCCGTGGCCGATCAGCATCTGGGACGGCGCGAATTCCGGCTGGTGGCCGGTGCTGTGGTTCACCGCGAAGGTCTGGGGCTTCCTGTTCGTCTTCATCTGGCTGCGCGCCACCCTGCCGCGGCTGCGCTACGACCAGTTCATGAACCTCGGCTGGAAGGTACTGATCCCGGCGTCGCTGCTGTGGGTGATGCTGGTGGCTGCGGCGCGGGCCCTGCGGCTCGCGGGCCACGACGTCGCCACCACCTCGATCGTGCTCGCAGGCGGGATCGTCGGCGTTGCGTTGATCGCGGTGATCGCGCGGGCGCTGCGGCACCGCCGAGGGGGTGCCGCGGCGCCACAACAACAACCGGAGCCGCCGTTCGACCCGATGGCGGGTGGCTTCCCGGTGCCGCCGCTGCCCGGCCAGACCCTGCCCGGCCACGATCATGCCGTTGGAGGTCCACGATGACCGGATTCCTCGACGCCCTCGCCGGTTTCGGCGTCACCTTCGGGACGATGTTCAAGAAACCCAACACCGAGTTCTACCCCGAACAGAAGCCGCCGACCGCCCCCGGCTACCACGGACGGCACCAGCTGAACCGGCACCCGGACGGGTTGGAGAAGTGCATCGGCTGCGAACTGTGCGCCTGGGCCTGCCCGGCCGACGCGATCTACGTGGAGGGCGCCGACAACACCGAGGACGAACGATTCGCCCCCGGCGAGCGGTACGGCAGGGTGTACCAGATCAACTACCTCCGGTGCATCGGATGTGGGCTCTGCGTCGAGGCCTGCCCGACCCGGGCCCTGACGATGACCGACGCGTACGAAGAACTCGTCGACGACAACCGCGCCGACCTGATCTTCGGCAAGGACCGGCTGCTCGCGCCGCTGCAACCCGGAATGACCGCCCCTCCCCATCCGATGGCGCCGGGCAGCACCGACGAGGACTACTACCGCGGCACCATCACCCCCCGTGAGTCCTTTCGGCCCACACCGGGACCGGAAGGACTCACGGGCGAGGGGGCGGACTCGTGACGGCGGGCGGTGCGCTGGCGGCCGCCGTGCTCGCAGAACCGCTGACGCGGACCTCGGACGGGGAGGCCGTGCAGTTCTGGATCCTCGGTGCGCTCTGCGTGATTGGTGCGCTCGGCGTGGTGTGTGCTCCGAAGGCGGTGTACTCGGCGATCTTCCTTGCGATGACGATGATCATCCTCGCGTTCTTCTACATTGCGCAGGAGGCGCTGTTCCTCGGGGTCGTCCAGATCGTCGTCTACACCGGCGCGGTGATGATGCTGTTCCTGTTCGTCCTGATGCTGATCGGTGTCGACTCGTCCGACTCGCTGGTGGAAACCCTTCGCGGACAGCGGGTTGCCGCCGCCGTCGCGGGCATCGGCTTCGGCGTTCTGCTGATCGGCGGAATCGGCAGCGTGACGGTGTCCACCTTCGCCGGGCTGCCCGACGCGAACGTCGCTCCCGGTCCGGACGGCACGCTCGGCAACGTGCCCGCGCTGGCGGAGCTGATCTTCCTGCGGTATGTGTGGGCCTTCGAGCTGACCGGTGGCCTGCTGATCGTGGCGACGATCGGCGCGATGGTGCTCGCCCACCGGGAACGGATCGACCCCAAGCCGGACCAGAGGGCGCTGGCGGAGCAGCGGTTCCGGGACGGCGGCCAGGTCACCCCGCTCCCGAGCCCCGGCGTCTACGCCAGGCACAACGCGGTCGACATGGCGGCCCTGCTCCCGGACGGTTCCCCGGCACCCGGGTCCGTCAGCGGCATCCTCACACCCCGGCGGAGCAAGAAGGAGGGGGAGCGGTGAACCCGGAGAACTACCTGTACCTGTCGGCGCTGCTGTTCACCATCGGCGGCGCCGGAGTGTTGCTGCGCCGCAACGCGATCGTGGTGTTCATGTGCATCGAACTGATGCTTAACGCGACGAATCTCGCATTCGTGACGTTCGCCCGCATGCACGGCAACCTCGACGGGCACGTGTTCGCGTTCTTCACGATGGTCGTCGCCGCCGCCGAGGTGGTCGTCGGGCTGGCGATCATCATGGCCATCTTCCGCACCCGCCGGTCGGCCTCGGTCGACGTCGCGAATCTCCTCAAGTTCTGATGACGGCCGGAATCTGGCTCCTCGTTGCCCTGCCCGCGGCAGGTGCCGCCGCGCTGCTGCTCGTGGGCAGGCGCGGCGACCGGTGGGGGCACCTGCTCGGGTGTGCCACCGCGATCGCGTCGTTCGTGGTGGCGCTCGCACTGTTCGCCGGGATGCTCGGCCGCGACAGCGCGGACCGCGCTCTGCACGAAACCCTGCTGCGCTGGGTTCCGGTCGCGGGGCTGCGGGTCGATTTCGGGCTCCAACTCGACGAGCTGTCGGTGTGCTTCGCGCTGCTGATCACCGGTGTCGGGTCGCTGATCCACGTCTACTCGGTCGGGTACATGGCTGCCGACCCGGGACGGCGGCGGTTCTTCGGATACCTGAATCTGTTCCTCGCCGCGATGCTGCTGCTGGTGCTCGCCGACAACTATCTCGGCCTGTACCTGGGCTGGGAGGGCGTCGGTCTCGCGTCGTACCTGCTGATCGGCTTCTGGCAGCACCGGCCGAGCGCCGCCGCGGCGGCGAAGAAGGCGTTCGTGGTGAACCGGGTCGGCGACATCGGGCTGGCGGTCGCGTTGATGATCATGTTCGCGACGTTCGGCACCCTCTCCTACTCCGGCGTGTTCGGCGGTGTCGACGACGCGGGCCAGGGCACCGTCACGGCGCTCGGACTGATGCTGCTGCTCGCCGCGTGCGGCAAGTCCGCGCAGGTGCCGCTGCAGTCGTGGCTCGGGGACGCGATGGAGGGCCCGACCCCGGTGTCCGCGTTGATCCACGCCGCGACGATGGTGACCGCCGGCGTCTACCTGATCACCCGGTCCGGCGCGATCTTCGATGCGGCACCCGCCGCCCGCGCGGGCGTGGTGATCGTCGGTGCGGTCACCCTACTGTTCGGCGCGATCATCGGCTGCGCGAAGGACGACATCAAGAAGGCGCTCGCCGCGTCGACGATGAGCCAGATCGGGTACATGGTCCTCGCCGCCGGGCTCGGGCCCGCCGGATACGCGTTCGCGATCATGCACCTGCTCACCCACGGCTTCTTCAAGGCCGGCCTCTTCCTCGGTGCCGGGTCGGTGATGCACGCGATGAACGACGAGGTCGACATGCGCCGCTACGGCGGGCTGCGCATCGTCATGCCGATCACGTTCGCCACCTTCGGGTTCGGCTACCTCGCGATCATCGGGATTCCGCCGTTCGCCGGGTTCTTCTCAAAGGACAAGATCATCGAGGTCGCGTTCGGTGCGGGCGGTGTGCCGGGGCTGCTGCTCGGCGGTGCCGCGCTGCTCGGCGCCGGGATCACCGCGTTCTACATGACGCGGGTGATGCTGATGACCTTCTTCGGGACACGCCGATGGCGCAGCGACGCGCACCCGCACGAGTCGCCTGCGGTGATGACCGGGCCGATGCTGCTGATCGCGATCGGGTCGGTGTGCTCCGGCTTCCTCCTTGCCACCGGGGGAGCGTTGCAGGGGTGGCTCGCGCCCGTCGTCGGGGAACACCATGCCGACCTCCCGGTCCCGGCCTGGACGATCACCCTCACCACCCTCGCGGTGGTGCTGGTCGGGATCGCGATCGGGGTCCGCCAGTATGCGGGGGCCCGGATCCCGGTCGAGGCTCCGGCGGAAGTGTCGGCCGTGACGGTCGCCACGCGCCGCGACCTGTACGGCGACGCCGTCAACGAGGCGGTGTTCATGCGGCCCGGTGCTGCCCTCACCCGGGCGTTGTCGGTCGTGGACGACCGGGGGGTCGACGGGGTCGTTGCCGGGGTCGCGGGCGGCGTCGCGGGAGCATCGACGCGAGTCCGCAAGCTGCAGAACGGATTCGTGCGGACCTATGCGGCCTACATGTTCCTCGGCGCGGCCGCGGCGGTCGCGATGCTGGCGTTGGTGAGGTGATCGTGGACGGGTTCGCGTGGTTGAGCGCACTGTGGCTGACGCCGCTCGTCGGCGCCGCGCTCGTCGGGTGCCTGCCGTCCCGCAGGCGGGACGCGGTGAGGTGGGTCGCGCTCGGTGCGGCACTCGTGGTGTTGGCGGTGGCGGTGGTCGTCGCGGTCCGGTTCGATCCCGGCGGTGACCGGTTCCAGTTCGTCGAATCCCACGCGTGGATACCGTCGTTCGGCACCCGCTACGAACTTGGTGTCGATGGGATCGCGTTGGTCCTGGTGTTGTTGACGGCCGTGCTGGTGCCGGTGCTCCTGCTCGCGGGGTGGCGGGACGGCACCGGGGGCAGCGGCAACGCGGAGGCGGTCGCCCGCAGCAGGCGCCCCGTGCACACCCACGTCGGGCTGGTCCTGATCGTAGAGTCGATGGTGCTGATGTCGTTCCTGTCCCTCGACATCCTGCTGTTCTACATCTTCTTCGAGGCGATGCTGATCCCGATGTACTTCCTGATCGGCGGCTTCGGTGACGCGCGGGGACCGCGGGCTGCGGTGAAGTTCCTGCTGTACAACCTGTTCGGTGGCCTGATCATGCTGGCCGCGGTGATCGGTCTGTACGCGGTCACCGCCGGCGGGTCGAGTCCGTTCGCCTCCGGCACCTTCGACTTCCGCGCGATCGCGGACGCGGTGTCGGCGGGCACCCTGACGATCGACGCGCCCGTCGCCAACGCGCTGTTCCTCGGGTTCCTCTTCGCCTTCGCGGTGAAGGCCCCACTGTGGCCGCTGCACACCTGGCTGCCCGACGCCGCCGTGCATTCCACCCCGTCCACCGCCGTGCTGATGATGGCGGTGGTCGACAAGGTCGGGACGTTCGGCATGCTGCGGTACTGCGTGCAACTGTTCCCCGAGAGCACCCGCACCTTCGCGCCGGTGATCGTGACGCTCGCGGTGATCGGCATCGTGTACGGCGCGCTGGTCGCGATCGGGCAGGCCGACATCATGCGCCTGATCGCCTACACCTCGATCTCACACTTCGGGTTCATCGTGCTGGGGGTATTCGCGCTGACCAGCCAGTCCCAGGGCGGGGCGGCCCTGTACATGGTCAACCACGGGCTCTCCACCGCGGCGCTGATGCTGATCGCCGGCTTCCTGATCGCGCGCCGCGGGTCCCGGGCCATCGGCGACTACGGCGGCGTGCAGTCCAGTGCCCCGATCCTGGCCGGGACCTTCCTCGTCGCGGGTCTCGCCACCCTGTCGCTCCCCGGTCTGGCGCCGTTCATCAGTGAATTTCTGGTGCTGGTCGGCACATTCACCCGCTATCCGGCGGTCGCGGTCGTCGCGACCAGTGCGCTGGTGCTCTCCGCGGTCTACATCCTGTGGCTGTACCAGCGGGTGATGACCGGGCAGGCAGGTGCCGACCACGACCGGGTGCGGGACCTGGTTCCGCGCGAAATCGCCGTGGTGGCACCGCTCGTCGTGCTGCTGCTGGTGCTCGGCTTCTATCCGCGTCCCGCACTGGACGCAATCACACCCGCGGTCGCCGACACCCTGACCGCCGTGCACCAGGAGGATCCCGCACCGACCGTCCCGGTGACGGAGGCCGAACAGGGAGGGGGACCGCGGTGAACCCGAGTGCCGCACCGCTCGTGCTCGCGCAGGCGCCGCTTCCGGTGCCCGACATCGAGTACGGCAAGCTCGCGCCGATGCTGATCGTGTTCGCGGTCGCGGTGCTCGGGGTGCTGGTCGAGGCGTTCGCCCCGGCCCGGGCGCGGTACGGCAGCCACCTGGTCCTCGCGGTCGGCGGTCTTGGTGCCGCGTTCGTCGCGGTGCTGCTGCTGCGCGACACCAGGGGAACCGCGGTGGCGGGGGCGGTGATCATCGACGGCCCGACCCTGTTCCTGCAGGGGTCGATCCTGCTGGTCGCCCTCCTGTCGGTCCTGCTGATCGCCGAGCGTGGCCTCGAGCGCGCGGGGATCCCGGCGAACGCGGATGCGGAGGCCGTCGCGGACGCGTTCACACCGCAGGCGTCGGTGGTGCCCGGCAGCGTCGCGGAGCGGGCGGCCATCCAGGCGGGCGTCACCCGCACCGAGGTGTTTCCGCTGACCCTGTTCGCCGTCGGCGGCATGCTGCTGTTCCCCGCGTCGGGGGACCTGCTCACGATGTTCGTTGCGCTCGAGGTGCTGTCATTGCCGCTGTACCTGCTGTGCGGGCTGGCCCGCAGGCAGCGGGTCCTGTCGCAGGAAGCGGCACTGAAGTACTTTCTGCTCGGCGCCTTTTCGTCGGCATTCTTCCTGTACGGCGTGGCCTTCCTGTACGGGGAGACGGGCACCGTGCGGCTGTCGGGCATCGCGGAGCGCACCGCGTCGGGCGGCACCGCCCTCGCGCTGATCGGCACCGCGTTGCTGTCGGTCGGGCTGCTGTTCAAGGTGGGTGCGGTCCCCTTCCACACCTGGATCCCCGACGTCTACCAGGGCGCGCCAACCCCGATCACGGCGTTCATGTCGGCGGCAACGAAGATCGCGGCGTTCGGGGCGATGCTGCGGATCTTGATGGTGGCCCTGCCGGGGCTGCGGGACGACTGGCGTCCGCTGCTGTGGGCGGCGGCGATCCTGACGATGGTGGTCGGATCGGTGTTGGCGGTCACCCAGACCGATGTGAAGCGGATGCTCGCGTACTCGTCGATCGCGCATGCCGGCTTCCTCCTGACCGGGGTGGCGGCCGCCGATCGGGCCGGCCTGGCCGCGACGCTGTTCTACCTGGTCGCGTACGGGTTCGGGTCGGTTGCGGCGTTCGCGATCGTCGGCCTGGTCCGCGGTCCGACGGCCGAGGCGACGCACCTGTCGCACTGGGCGGGGCTGGGTCGGCGGTCACCGCTGATCGCGGGCACCTTCGCGGTGCTGCTGCTCTCGTTCGCGGGCATTCCGCTGACGGCCGGGTTCACCAGCAAGTTCGCGGTGTTCTCGGCTGCGGCGGGCGCGGGCGCGGTTCCGCTGGTGGTGGTCGGCGTGGTGTGCAGCGCGATCGCGGCGTTCTTCTATGTGCGGGTGATCGTGCTGATGTTCTTCTCCGACCTGCCGGAGTCGCCGCCGCAGGTCGTGGTGCCGAGCCCGCTGACGACGGCGTCGGTCGCGGTGGGTGCGGCGGTGACGGTGTTGCTCGGCGTCGTGCCGCAACCGGTGCTGGATCTGGCGGAGCGGGCGGCGCAGTTCCTGCAGTGACGCCTGCCCTCGGCCGCCCGTGACCGATCCGAGACAGCGATTCTGCGTCTTGGGCGTGCGTTCGTATGCCGGACAGGCCCGCACAGGCCCGCATCCGCTGTGATCTGGCTCACAATAACGTAACGATAACAAACTATCTCGCGAATGGTCTCGACCCGGAGCGACCAGCGCGAATCGAGTGTACGAAAGTGGTGGTCTGGACATCCGACCGGGACTGTGACGGCGAAAACCCCTGGTTTGCAAGGGCGCTCGTCGTCCGTATCGTCGGTGACGGCTCAGAGATCGACGAGCAGCACGCTCACCGAGTCACCTGCCGGACCGCCGCCTCGTCTGCCCCCGCGGATCCGGACCCGAGAACCACCCCCCAGGGGCAGCGACGAGACCATCGCGGAATCCATCGCGGTGCTCATTCCACTCCGACATCGGACTCCGGCCTCGTACGCGGCTGCGAAAGGAACCCTCTCGAATGACCATCACCCGTATTCAGACCACCACCTCCAAGGCGAAGAAGGCCCTCGGCTGGGTGGCCGTGACGGGCGCGCTCGTCGCCGTCCCGATGGGACTGGCCACCGGCACCGCGAGTGCCAACAACTGGGATGCCGTCGCGCAGTGCGAGAGCGGCGGCAACTGGGGCACCAACACGGGCAACGGCTACTCCGGCGGCCTGCAGTTCACCCCGAGCACCTGGGCCGCCTACGGCGGCACCGGATCACCCGAGAACGCCTCCAAGGCAGAGCAGATTCGGGTCGCCGAGAACGTGCTGGCCGGCCAGGGCGCTGGCGCGTGGCCGGTGTGCGGGCAGTACCTCTGAACTGCAACAGAACTGACGTCCTGATGCGCCGCTGACAGCGGTGCTCGACAGCGGTGGCCACCCCCACTCCTCGCGAGTGCGGGTGGCCACTTCGCTGTTGTTCGGGTGCGGTCGAGGTGATTCGATGGAGTCGAGTCCGTACGGGTCGTTCGATGGTGAAGGAGTGTCGATGCGAATTCTGGTGGCGGGTGCAACGGGCGTCATCGGGAAGGCCCTCGTTCCGGAGTTGGTCGCCGCCGGGCATGAGGTCTGGGGAATCACCCGCAGGGCCGCTGCTGCGTCATGGCTCGAATCTGCTGGGGTACACCCGGTTACGTTGGACATCTACGATGCCTCCGCCGTTGATTCGGTGGTGGCGGGCGTGGCGCCGGACGTGATCATGCATCAGCTGACCGCGTTGTCGGAGTATGACCTCGCGGCCAACGCCCGCATTCGCACCGTCGCCACCCGCACGCTCGTCGATGCGGCGCGGGCGCACGGCATCGAGAGGATGGTCGCGCAGTCCATCTCGTTCGTGTATCCGCCCGGCCTCGGGTCGGCCACCGAGGCCGACCCGATCGACGCGGCGGCGACCGCCACCCTCGACGGCGTTCGCGCCCTCGAATCGGCGGTGGCTGAACTGGCGGGGGGAGTGGTGCTGCGGTACGGCACCCTGTACGGCCCGGGCACCTGGTACGCCCCGGACGGGACCATGGCGGAGAAGGCACGGGCGGGAGACCTGCCCGCCGGCGACCAGGTCAGTTGCTTCCTCCATGTGAAGGACGCGGCCGCCGCCGCGGTGGCCGCGGTGAGCTGGCCGGCCGGGGTGGTCAACGTCGTCGATGACGAGCCCGCTGCGGCCGACGTCTGGGTGCCGATCTATGCCGAGTCGGTCGGCGCTCCCGCGCCGACCGTCCGAGCCGACCTCGGCCCGGGCCGTCCGGTCTCGAATGCCCGCGCCCGGGCACTCGGCTGGACGCCCCGGCACCCCAGCTGGCGGGACGGTTTCGTGACCGCCAACGGCTGATCACGCCCCGGGCGGGCTATCGGAGCATCGACCCCGTCGCGGTGAACCGCTCGTGGAACGAGAACGCCTCACCGAGCAGGTGCGGGGTGTGCCCAACGCCCGGCTGCGCCTGCGCCCGGGCCAGGTAGTCGTGCAGCATCGGCCGGAAGCTGGGATGTGCGCAGTTGTCGATCACCAGTCGGGCACGTTTGCGGGGGGAGAGCCCGCGCAGGTCCGCCAGCCCCTGTTCGGTGACGAGCACCTGCACGTCGTGCTCGGTGTGGTCGACGTGCGGCACCATCGGCACGATCGACGAGATCTGACCGTCCTTCGCGGTGGACGGGCTCAGGAACAGTGACACGTACCCGTTGCGGGCGAAGTCACCTGACCCGCCGATGCCGTTCATGATCCGCGTGCCCATCACGTGCGTCGAGTTGACGTTGCCGTAGATGTCGGCCTCGAGCATGCCGTTCATCGCGATGATCCCGAGCCTGCGCACCACCTCGGGATGGTTGCTGATCTCCTGGGGTCGCAGCGTGATGCGGCTGCGGTAGAAGTCGATGTTGTCGGTGAGCTCTGCGAGACCCTTCGCGGACAGCGCCAGCGAGGTCGCCGAGGCATGCGCGACGGTGCCGTCCTTGATCAGCCGCAGCATCGAGTCCTGGATGACCTCGGAATAGCAGGTCAGATTCCGGTAGCCACCGCGGTCGAGGCCGCCGAGGACCGCGTTCGCCACATTGCCGATCCCGGCCTGCAGCGGCAGCAGGGTGTCGGCGGGCAGGCGCCCCGCCGTGACCTCGTGCGCGAAGAAGTCGACGACGTGCCCGGCAATCGCGAGGCTCACCTCGTCGGGTTCGGTCAGGGCGCTGGCGCTGTCCGGGGTGTTCGTTTCGACGACGGCCACCACCTTCGCCGGGTCCACCCGGAACGTCGGCTGCCCGATCCGATCCTCCACCCGGGTCAGTTCGAGCGGGGTGCGGTGCGGTGGGAGCGCGGTGCCGTAGTAGATGTCGTGCATGCCCTCCATGGCCGTCGGCACCCACGAGTTGACCTCGAGGATGATCCGGTCGGCGACGTCGAGCCAGGTCTTGTTGTTGCCGACGGATGCGGACGGGATCAGGTCGCCGGACTCGGTGATGCCGGAGATCTCGACGATCGCGACATCCACCCGGCCGTAGTAGCCCTCCCACACCTGCTGCGCGACGTGCGAGAGGTGGATGTCGACATAGTCCATCCGGCCGTCGTTGATCTTGCGGCGGGCAGTCGGCTCCGACTGGTAGGGCATCCGCAGCGCGATGCCGTCGATCTCGGCAAGGGCCCGTTCGGTGTGCGCGGACACCGAGGCGCCGGTGAGCAGATTGATGGTGAAGTTTGAGCCCTCCCCGCGCACGCCGTGGATCCGCTCGGCCAGCGCGGGGATCACGGCCTTCGGGGTGCCTGCCGAGGCGAAACCGCTGATCGCAACGGTGTCGCCCGGGTGAATCTGCGCCGCTGCGGCAGCCGCCGTTGTCACCTTGGCTGCGAAGGTGGAGTTGTGGATCCTGCTCACGATCTGCTCGTTCCCTGCGTGGATGTGATGTTTAGCAGGGCTAAATGCTATCGGCCGCCGATCACCGCCCCGATGGTGGCCCACCTCACGCACACGCCACCGGTCGGGCACAATGCCGACAGCAGCGGGCGTCGAAACCCGTGATGCAACCGAGCCGGAGGTGGCACATGGGCGGGACGATCGATCCACTCGGCGAGCTGGGCGTCTTCGCGGGGACCTGGGTCGGCGGCGGCGACGGCCACTACCCGACGATCGACGACTTCTCCTACGAGGAGGAGATCGACTTCACCGCGACCCCGGGCAAGCCGTTTCTCGCGTACCGTTCCCGCACCTGGTCTCCCGGCCGGGAGCGGCCGATGCACACCGAGAACGGCTACCTGCGCAGGGCAGGCGATGCCATCGAACTGCTGGTCACCCAGCCGACCGGTTTCGTGGAGATCCAACGCGGCGACCTGATCGACGGGGTGCTGGACCTGACGCCCGTCGCGCTCGCCGCCTCACCCGACGCCAAACCCGTCCACGAGATCCGCCGCCGGATCACCGTCGACGGTGACGCGCTGTCCTACGACCTGTGGATGGCGCACGCCGACACCCCGCTCACCCACCACCTGACGGCGCGGCTCCGGCGGGCCTGACGGCCGTACCCGGCCCGACTTCTCGGCGATGAGTTTTCGTGACCGGGGCGGTCTGTACATCCGAGACCCCAACAACCGAGGATGGAACCAGGCCTCGCTCAACGGAAACGGAGCACCCGATGTCCCGTATGTTGTTCGCCAATCTGCCGGTCAGTGACGTCACCGCCACCCGAAAGTTCTTCGACGGACTCGGCTTCGAGTTCAACGACCAGTTCTGCGACGAGCAGACCGCCTGCCTGGTGATCAACGACCAGGCGATGGTGATGCTGCTCGAGGAGCCGAAGTTCCGGGTCTTCATCGCCGACGACATCTGCGACACCAGCTCGGCCCGTGAGGTGCTGTTATGTGTGTCCGCGGACAGCCGCGAGGAGGTCGACACGCTCGTCGACGGGGCGATCGCGGCGGGCGGCAGCGCCTGGATGGAGCCGCACGACAACGGCTTCATGTACAGCAGGGCGTTCCGTGACCTCGACGGGCACGTGTGGGAGGTCATGTGGATGGACATGCAGGCCGGCCAGGACTGAACACGCCCGACGACCCCGTCGGCGCCCACTTCGCCGCCGCCGTCCGCTCGACGACGGCGGCGCCGGGTGCGGCCCCGGCGGGGTTCGTGCGTCCCGGGTCGGGGCTGACGGTGCAGCGGTGCCTCGACCTGTTCGATGCCCAGCTCGTCAGCAGGCACCTCGACCTGGCGGCGCGCAGGCTGCGCGCCGCCGCGCGCGGCTACTACACGATCGGATCGGCGGGGCACGAGGGCAACGCCGCGGTCGCCGCGGCCCTGCGGCCAACGGACCCCGCTCTGCTGCACTATCGTTCGGGTGCCTTCTTTCTTGAACGTGCACGCCAGGTCGGTGGCCGCGACCCGGTGCGGGACGTGTTGCTCGGTGTCGTCGCCGCCGCCGCCGACCCGATCTCGGGTGGCAGGCACAAGGTCATCGGCCGCCGCGACCTCGCGATCATCCCGCAGACGTCCACCGTCGCCTCCCATCTGCCGCGCGCGGTCGGGTTGGCCTTCGCGGTCGAGCGGGCCGACCGGCTCGGGGTGCAGTCCGAATACCCGGCCGACGCGGTCACGGTGTGCAGCTTCGGTGACGCCTCCGCGAACCACTCGACCGCGGTCGGCGCGATCAACGCCGCCGCCAACCTCGCGCACCGCGGCCTGCCGCTCCCGCTGCTGCTGGTGTGCGAGGACAATGGGATCGGTATCAGCGTGCCCACCGCGCCGGGATGGATCGCCGCCGCGTACTCCGGCCGGGCGGGACTCGAGTACGCCACCGCCGACGGATGCGACCTCGCCGACACCTACGACGTCGCCGTCCGCATCGCTGATTGGGTTCGCGCACACCGGCGTCCGGCGTTCCTCCACCTGCGGATGGTGCGGCTGATGGGGCACGCGGGCTCCGACGTCGAGTCCGCCTACCGGACGCCAGCCGCGCTCGCCGCCGACCTGGAACGGGACCCGCTGATCGGGACCGCGCGGCTGCTGATCGGGGCGGGCGCACTCCGCCCCGACCAGGTCCTGCGCCGATCCCGGGAGGCGGGGGAGCGGGTTGCGGCGGCAGCCGATGCGGTGTCGCGGGCCGCGCCGCTGCGCACCCGCACCGAGGTGACCGCCCCGCTGCGCGCCCCGGCTCCCGCGGTCGTCGCAGGCCACGTGCGGCAGCTGCGCGCATCGGCAGAACTCGCGCCGCCGCCGGACGCGGCGCTCACAGTGGCGCGGACCGTGAACCGGGCGCTCGCGGACATCCTCGCCGCCGACCCCGGCGCGCTGGTGTTCGGTGAGGATGTCGGCCGCAAGGGTGGCGTGTACGGGGTGACCCGCGGACTCGCCGACCGGTTCGGCGCGGCCCGCGTCTTCGACACGCTGCTCGACGAGCAGGCGATCCTCGGCCTCGCCGCCGGCGCGGGGCTCGCGGGCCTACTGCCGATCCCCGAGATCCAGTACCTCGCATACCTGCACAACGCGGAGGATCAGATCCGCGGCGAGGCAGCAACATTGGGCTTTTTCTCCGGTGGGCGGTACCGCAACCCGATGGTCGTTCGGGTCGCCGGATACGGCTACCAGGAGGGGTTCGGCGGGCACTTTCACAACGACGACGCCGTCGCCGTGCTCCGCGACATCCCCGGCATCGTGGTCGGGTCCCCGGCCAGGCCCGACGACGCGGCCGCAATGCTGCACACCTGCGCCGCTGCGGCCCGGACGTCCGGCGCGGTGTGCGTGCTGATCGAACCGATCGCCCGCTACCACACCCGCGACCTGCACCAGCCCGGCGACGGCGGCTGGCTGGCACCGTATCCCGGCCCGGACGTGCACGTGCCCATCGGTGCGGGGCGCACCACCGGCGCCGGTACCGACCTGACCATCGTCACGTTCGGCAACGGCCTGTACCTGAGCCTGCGCGCCGCGAAAGCGCTCGAACGCAAGGGGATCGGGGTGCGGGTGCTGGACCTGCGCTGGCTGGTACCGCTGCCGGTGGCGGACCTGCTGCGGGAGGCGGAGGCCACCGGCCGGGTCCTGGTCGCGGACGAGACCCGCCGCTCCGGCGGGGTGTCGGAGGGTGTGCTCGCCGCCCTCGTCGACGGCGGGTTCACCGGGACGATGGCCCGGGTCACCAGTGCCGACAGTTTCGTCCCGCTCGGCGACGCGGCCCGCCTCGTCTTGCTCTCCGAACACGACATCGAGGCGGCGGCGATCGGGTTGGTGCGGGGCCGGGATCAGTCCTCCGGCAGCGTGACGCCCAGCTCGTCCGCCCGCCGGGCCACCTCCTCGGGAAAGACGTTGCGGAACAGGTAGAGATCGCTGCCCATCACCCAGCCGGGTGCCATCCGCGTCGCGTACCGCTCGAAATAGCCGAGCTGCTTGCCGAACAGCACCAACTCCTCCGGGCTCGCCACCCCCCACTGCCTGCCGATCGTCACCAGCGCCATGATGAGCGAGCTGAGCTTCAGTTCACCGAGATCGTTCGCGAACACCGGCGCCAGCACCGCGCCGACCTGGGCGCCGATCTCCGCGTCGGACGCGTCGAGGTCCGCGGTGTAGCCGAGTGCCCGGATGCCGCGGGCCACCGGGGCGTAGTCGCCGTCAAGCAACGTCGCGTGGAACATGTCCCGCAGGATCGCCCGCCATTCCTGCGGCAACTCGCCGACGATGCCGAAGTCGAGCAGCGCGATCCGGCCGTCGTCGAGGAGCCACAGGTTGCCCGCGTGCACGTCGCCGTGGAAGGGCCCGTGCAGGGTGATCGCCTCGATCCATGCCTTGACGCCGCGGCGGATCAGCAGCCGGGTATCCGGGCCGGTCGGCGGCTCCGCCGACTCCGCGTCCTCCGCGGCGTCCGGCCCGGTCTCGATGCGGTCGAACGGGAGGCCGCGCATCCGTTCCATGCAGATGACGCGCGGGCCGCAACGGTCCCAGTACACCTCGGGGGCGGTCACCCACTTGTTGTCCCCGAACGTCCACAACGCGTCCCGGAACCGGGTCTGCCGGTCCGCCTCGACGGCGCTGTTCAGTTCCGTCATCGTCGCGTTGTGCAGGTCCCGAATGATCGCGGTGGCGTTCGCGATCCGGAAGAACTCGTGCACCCGTTCCAGCTGCCGTGCACCCCAATACGCCGTCCGCAGGTCGAGCAGCATTCGGTGCCGGATGCCCGGACGCTGCACCTTGATCACCGCCTCCCTGCCGTCCGGCAGCACGCAGGCATGCACCTGCGCGACCGACGCCGCAGCCAACGGCACGTCGTCGAACTCGGCGAACAACTCGTCCATCGGAGCGCCGAGGTCGGCCTCGATCACCCCCCGCGCGGCGGCGGCGGACACCGGCGGGACGTCGTCGAGGCAGCGCAGGCACGCATTCGCGAGCGGCGCAGGGAACATCCCGGACGACGACGCCATCAGCTGACCGAGCTTGACGAAGGTGGGGCCGAGCACCTCGAAGCCGTTGACGAGGCCCTCGGATGCGGCGTCCGCCCAGCCCATGTTCCGGCGGGTGAACGGCTTGGTGACCGTCGCGAACAGGGCACAGCCGAGCAGGACCACGCCGACCACCAGCGCGCGCAGCAGCTGCGCGGGGCCGAACCGGTCCAACGCCGGAATGTGGACGGCCAGGGCGTCCGCGGGTGGCCCCGATACATAGGGGCCGCCCTGGCGCGGTAGGGATTCGGGCACAGTCAACCTCGCTTCGGTTCCAGCCCGTCACACTAGGCGGGCGGGTGCGGTTAGTCGATGGCCGGTGACCGGCCGTCCAGCCTGTCCGGGGACCGGCCCGCGAGGCGCGCCGGAAACGTCCGCTGTGCGCGGGTCCGCATCATCGGGCACGCTGACAGCAAGGAGGTACCGATGCCGAAACGGGTCCCGGTCGTTGCTGCGGTGTGTGCGCTGGTCGCGGCCGGTGCGGTGACCGGCGGCGGATACGTCGCCGGTGCCGCACCGGTGGTCGGGACCGGTCCGTGCGCGACGGATCCGCCGGCCGAGCACGAGTCGATCATCCCGAAGAAGCTCGACATCCCGATCCCGTACCCGTGGGTGGAGCCGGTGCCGTATCCCGCACCGGAATCGCCCGCCGTCCGGATCAACCCCGATCCGCTGCCCGCCGATCCCTGCGTCAACCCGTGCCCCGACCTGACCGACGTCCCGAACCCGCCCGGCGGGCTGTCGTCGACGCTCGGGGTGCCGGAGATCGGCGTCGACTTCAACCCGTTTGTCTTCGGGATCCCGGTGCCCGGACCCGACCGGGGGCCCGCGCCGGAGCCGCCGCCGACCGTGCACCCGCCGACCCAGACGGCACCCGTCGCGCCGCAGCCGCCCACCCCGCAGGTCCGCGACGTGCGGATGGTCGCGAAGGTGACCGGCGCGAGCTCCACCAACCGCACCGACAAGCGGTGGCAGATCAACGGCACCGACCTCGGCATCATGTGGGAGTCCGAGCCGGGAACGGTGGCCGTCGCCTTCGGGGACACGGTCGGCCGTGGATTCCACCCGCCCGGCGGCCAGGGCGAGGACTGGCGCAGCAACGTCCTCGGATTCAGCACCGACCGTGACCTCGCGGACGGGATGACCATCGACACCTTCGTTCAGGACAGCCGGTGTCACGCCGCGGAGGTGCTCAGCAGCAGGAAGATCGACAACGTGGAGATCACCACGATCCCCACCTCCGGGTTCGCGGTCGGATCACGGCAGTACCTGAGCTACATGTCGATCCGCACCTGGAACAGCATCCCGGCCACCTGGTTCACCAACCACGGGGGCCTTGCCTACTCCGACGACGGCGGGCAGACCTGGACCAAGGATCCGCACGCGAAGTGGGACAACATCTTCGGCGTCTCGAACTTTCAGGTCGCGGCGATGGTGCCGCAGGGCGGGTACGTGTACATGTTCGGCACCCCCAACACCCGGCTCGGGGAGGTCGCGCTGGCCCGCGTCCCCGAGGACCAGGTGCTGAACACGTCCGCCTACCAGTACTGGACGGACGGCAACTGGACCGCGGTCGGGGGTCCGCACGCGGCGACCCCGATCGTGCGTGGCACAGCGGCCGAGCTGTCGGTGCGCTACGACGAGGGGTCGGGCCGCTGGCAGATGTCGTACCTGGACACCGCCCGGACCGGGATCACGCTGCGCGCGTCCGACTCGCCGCAGGGGTTGTGGTCGGAGCCTGCCCGGCTCGTCGGCGTCGAAACCTATCCGGAGTTGTACGGTGGCTTCATCCATCCGTGGTCGACGGCCGACGACCTGTATTTCATGCTGTCGACCTGGTCCGACTACAACGTGTACCTGATGCGTGCCGAACTGGACTGAGCAACAGTACCTTCGGCGCCCGAGACGAGGAGTCGACCGTGCAGCAGTGGCCGAGCGAATGGCCGCGTCCGGCGAAGGGCATCGCCTCCGCGATCGATGCCGCGGTGACCGCAGCGGGCGCCGCCGACGCCCCCGCGTTCGGGGCGGCGACGACCGAGCTGCTCCGCTGGGAGCCCGACCAGGTGCGCGCGGTGCTCTCGGCGATGGTCCGGGCGCTGCTCGAGGACGTCCATCCCGACGGTCTCACCGGGGAGGCGGTGCAGGCCGTTCTCGAACGAAGCGCCAGGGCCGCCGCCGGGTGGCTGCCGACTCTCGACGTCGGCGCCCTCGCGGTGGTGCTCACCGGCTCCCTCGGCCTCACCGACTACGACGAGGACACCGAGCGGATCGGGTGGCCGGTGATCGCGCCGCACGCGCTGCTGGTGACCGCCGACCTGCTCGCGGCAGCACAGACACCCGCCGACCGCCACCTGCGCCGCGCGATCGGGGAGATCGCCCGCGCGGAGACCGTCGAAATGCCGTAGGTGCGCTCCGCTGCGCTCCGCGCCGGTGCGTGATGTGTACCCCGGTAGGGGTGCACATCACGCACAGTCCGCGGGGGTCAGCCGTGCAGCAGGTTGGCGCCGGCGATCATCGCCTCGACCGACGACGCGGTGGCGTCGTGCCCGAAGCCGACCGCCCAGTGCCGCCGACCGTCGTGCTCGCACAGCAGGAAGGTCGCGGTCCGGTCGTCGGCGATGCGCAGCTGGTGGAACGACAGGATCTCCAGTTGAAAACCGGCGTCGTACAGCATTGCCGTCAGCGCAGACACCGGACCGGACGCCTCCGCGGTCGCCTGGTGGATGGCGTCGCCGATGCCGAGGGTGGCCTTGAACTCGCACCGTCCGGCGCCGAGCGGGGCCACCGACCAGCGACCGAACCGGATCGGGCCGTTCGAGGGGGAGTAGGTGGCGAGGAAGGTGCGCCATCCCATGCCCGAGCAGTCGGCGCGCATCTCCCGCGGCAACGGCATGCCGAATCGGGCCGAGAACGGGTCGGTGATCGGGTGAGTGGTGTTCGCGATGGCATTCATGGGGTGGTCTTCCTGGATGGAAAGGGAGGACCAACGCGTAGCTCAACGACCCGCAGCGAGGGGTCGGTCCGAATCAGACCCCGCTACGGCGGCGAACTACGAGAATGCGCGTCATGGCGCCCCATCTTAGGCGTCGATGCGGGCCGACGCAACCGGAGCAGGCGCGGAGACGTGATGGCGGTCACTGGCATTCATTATGAACAATTGACACAGAACTGGACATCTGACCGATACAGTTGGCGAATCCGACTTCCCAGGTAGCGGCCCATGTGTCGACAGGCGGCAACGGGGCAGCGAACCCGGGGGCGTCGGTGTGAGACCTTGACCTGGAGGAAATGCATGTCCCGCTCTTCGCTCCGTCGCGCCGCGTCCGTCGTCGCCGCGACCGCCCTGCTCGCCGGTGGCCTTGCCGTCGGCGCCGGCACCGCCACCGCGGCACCCGAGTCCGACAAGACCAGCGCCGCGGCCGCCGCGCAGAAGCCGCACACGGCCACCAAGACCACCGACAACATCACCGTCACCCGGTCCGTGGTCGGGGACGGCACCGTGGCTCCCGGCCAGAAGGTCACCCTCCGCACCACCCTCTCCGTGAACAACGCCCTCGATCGCTACATCACGAAGATCAACGACTTCCATCCCGAGGGCTTCCAGTACGTCAAGGGCAGCGCCAAGGTCACCGCATGGCACCTGATCGGTGGTAGCAAGGCCGAGTCGGTCACCCCGCAGGTCGACGTCAACGACAAGCGCGTCACCGTCACCGACGCCGGATGGCTCATCTCGAAGACCGGCTCGAAGACCCTCACCCTCGACGTCACCTACCTGGTGCCGAAGTCCGCCGAGGCAGGCGACGTCTTCGACACGGGTGTCGGCTTCGACGTGTCGGGCTTCGGCACCACCCAGAAGTTCAACCCGATCGGCGCGTTCGTCACGGTCCGCAACCTCAACCCCGGTGAGGCCGTGTCCACCGGCTCCGCCGACCTCGGGTTCGGCTCGTCGGACGGCGAGGGCGGCACCACCGGTTCGGCGGGCTCCGCCATCATCGAGAACCCGTCCGGCTTCATCGCCGACGTGATCAGCGGCGTCATCAGCAACGGCAGCTGACAACCGCACGTGAGGGGCCGGACCGGGCGATGCCCGGTCCGGCCCCTTCGTCGTTCAGGCGGGCGGCTCAGTGCGGCGCGACGACCCCCGCGATCGGGATCCTGCCCGCGACGGCGGTCCGGAAGTCGATCATGGCCCGTTCCAGGTGGTCGGGCGAGGTCACCACGACGGCGCCAGCGGCACCGCGATCGGCGAGGATGGAGTTGGTGTTCCGCGCGTTCTCGACGGTCGAGCGCGAGGTGCCCTCCTCGGTGATCCGGAACCAGGGGACGCCGTTCGCGACGAGCCATTCCCGCATCGCGCGGGCCTCGGTGACCCCGTTCCGCGGCACCCCGCCGCTCACGATGATCGGTGACAGCGGATACCGGTTCGCGACCTGAAGGGCGGCCTGCAGCCGCGACACCAGTACCGGACGCATCGTGCCGTCCGGGAACAGCCCGGCGCCGAGCACCACGATGTTGGTGCCGAGCTGGTTGAGGTCGAGATTGACCGGGAACTGCGTGGTCAGGGTCTCGGTCTGGGTGCACCCGACGATCGCGGCCCGGACCGGGGACTGACATCCGCCGATCGTCGACAGGACGCCGTTGACCAGGGTGGTCGGGGTGATGTCGGCGTGTGCGGTGGCAGGCAGGGTGGCCGCGGCTGCTGCGGTGATCAGCGCGGACAGGGTGAGACGACGCAGTCGGTGCGAACGGAAACGTGGCGGCATGACACTCCTTTTCGTGTGGAGAACTCCCCCGACGGAAGGTGGTGACCGTGACCGAGTGTGCCGCAGTGGCGGCGATTCTGCACGGGGTATGAAAAGACCGGCGCGTCGCGGGTCAGTGCCCGGATCGGGACAAGGCGGACGGCCACCAGATCCGCCTGCCGATGTCGTGCGCGAGCGCGGGCACCAGCACGCTGCGGACGATGATGGTGTCCAGGAGGACGCCGAACGCGACCGCGAACCCGACCTCCGCGAGAAACACCAGCGGGAGCACGCCGAGGACCGCGAAGGTCGCGGCGAGCACGATGCCCGCGGAGGTGATGACGCCGCCGGTGACCGCAAGGCCGCGCAGCACCCCGGACCGGGTGCCGTGCCGGTGCGTCTCCTCGCGGACGCGGGTCATCAGGAAGATGTTGTAGTCGATGCCGAGCGCGACCAGGAAGACGAACGCGAACAGCGGGAACGCGGGGTCGGCCCCCGCGAAATGGAAGACATGGGCGAAGAAGAAGCCGCACACGCCAAGCGTTGCGGCAAACGAAAGCACCACCGTCGCAATGAGAATCACCGGAGCAAGCAGCGCCCGGAGGAGCAGTGCCAGCACCACAAAGATGACGACAAGCACGATCGGGATGATCACGTTGCGGTCCCGCACCGACGCGGCCTTGACGTCAACGGTGGCCGCGGTATTGCCGCCGACCAGCGCGTCGGCGCCGGGAACGGCGTGCACCGCGTCCCGCAGTCGGTGGACGGTGTCCATGGCCTCCGGTGAGTCGTAGGCGTCGGCGAGTGTCACGTTGACGATCGTCCGCCCGTCGATCGGTGCGACCGTGAGAATGTCCGGGGGGCAGCCTGTTCGGGCGTCGCCGCCGTCGCCGGCGCCAAGTTTCGCCAGCTGTGCCAGTTTGGTGTAGTCGATCTGCAGGCACACCGATCCCGGTCCGGGGGCGACTCCCGGAGTGGCTGCCGCGGCAGCCATCACGGCATCGACGGCGTCGGCGTTCGTCACGATTACCGCGGGCGCGCCGGTGCCGGGATCGAAGTGTTCGTCGTAGATCCGCTGGCCCGCAACGGCGTCGGGGGTATTGGTGAAGTTCTCGGAGGAGGTCAGGCCGCCGGTGTTGAGGCTGCCGATCCCGACCGCACACAGGATGACGAGCAGGGCGGTGGCCCCGATCCACGCGGGCCGGTCGCGGCGGCCGACGGCGGCGGCGATCCGCCCCCACATGCCGTGGGTGGCCAGATCCGCGGCCCGGTCGACACGGGGAATTTGCGGCCAGAACACCCAGCGGCCTGCCAGCGCGAGGAACACCGGCAGGAACGTCATCATCACCAGGTAGGTGCAGCCGATTCCGATCGCCGCGACCGGCCCGAGGCCCTTGTTGGAGTTGAGTTCCGAGAAGCCAAGGCACAGCAGGCCGAGGACCACCGTCACGGCGGAGGCCGTGATCGCGGGCGCGGATTCGCGCCACGCCCGGATCATGGCGTCGAATCGGCTCGGATAGCGGTGCAACTCCTCGCGGTAGCGGGCGATGAGCAGCAGGGCGTAGTCGGTGCCTGCGCCGAGGACGAGCACCATCAGGATGCCCTGGCTCTGCCCGGTCAGGGTCAGGACGTCCGCCTTCGCGAGGAAGTAGACGAGCATCGACGACAACCCCAGTGCCAGACCGGCCGAGAGCAGCGGGAAGAACCACAGCACCGGGGAGCGGTACACGACGAGCAGGATCGCGATCACCACCAGCACCGCGGCAAGCAGCAGGGTGCTGTCGAGCCCCTCGAATGCGTCGATGAACGCCACCAGCAGTCCGCCGGGGCCCGCAGGCAGCACCTCGAGGTCCGCGGTCGCTGCCGCCTTCGCTGCGTCCATCACCTGCTGCTCGGTGTCGGCGAGCCGGTCGCCGCTGACGTCGGTGCCGTTCGACTTCGCGACGAGGGGGACGTACAGCGCGGCGGTGGTGCCGTCGGCCGAGTACTGGGTGGGGGTCATCCCGGTGGCGTCGACCCCGTCCACCCCGGCGACGACCGCGGCGGCCCGCGCGATCGACGCGCGGTCCTGATCGGTGAGCGGGCCGTCCCGATGGAAGACGACGAACCCGGGGATGGTCTGGACGGTGACGAATTCCGCTGCCTCGTTCGCGGCAACGGTGGACTCCGCGGACCCGGGCAGGAAGGAGGCGTTGTCGTTCTTCTGGACCTCGGCGAGTTTGCCCTGGTAGGCGCCGCCCGCGCCGCCGACGAGGAGAACCAGGATGGCGATCGCGACGATCGCGACGACCGGCCACCCGCGGTGCGGCGCCGGGGGCGGAGCCGGGTCGGCGCCCGCGTCCAGGTCCGTCATGGCGCCTCCTCGAATGGGGTTCGGGCAACACCGATGCGCTCCAGTACAACACGCGGGTGCGGCGGTCGCCCGGTCTCCCGCATCCGCCATTTCGACGCCACTGGCATCGAAATGATCTATGTTGTTCCTCATGACTGGACCGGAGCTCACCCGGCGGGGCTTCCTCGCCGCGGCCGCGGGAGCGGCCGCGCTGACGACCACGGGCTGGGCGCCCGCCGCCGCGCTCTCCTCCGACGCCCCCGGCGTCACGCTGCCGCCCCCGCCCGACTTCCCCGACGGCATCCCGCTGTTCCAGCAGGGCTACGAGAACTGGGTTCGCGAGATCGTCTTCGACGACGTGTGGACGTGCACGCCGGCGGACGCGCGGGACGTCGTGCGGCTGGCCAACTGGGCGCACGCCCACGGATACCGGCTGCGGCCGCGCGGCACCATGCACGGCTGGAGCCCACTGACCCTGGTTCCGGGCCAGAACGTCGAGAGGGTCGTCCTCGTGGACACCCTGACCCGGCTGAACCACGTCACGGTCGCGCCGTCCGCCGAACCCGGCCGGGCCACGGTGACGGCTGGGGCGGGAGCACTGCTGATGTCGGTGCTGACCGCACTGCAGGACAACGGGCTGGGCTGGGCCAACTCGCCCGCGATCGGGGAACTGTCGATCGCGGGCGTCCTCGCGATCGACGCGCACGGCGCCACCCTGCCCGCGGACGGCGAAGCGGTCCTTCCCGGTGCGTCGTTCGGCTCGATCAGCAACCTCGTCACGGCACTGACGGCGGTCGTGTGGGACGACACCCGCCGCGAATACGTGCTGCGCGAGTTCCCGCGTGCCGACCCGCAGATCCGGCCGCTGCTTACCCACCTTGGCCGGGTCTTCATCACCGAGGTCACGCTGCAGGCCGGACCGAACTACCGGCTGCGCTGCGAATCGCGCACCGACATCCCGTGGCGCGAACTGTTCGCTCCGCCCGGATCTCCCGGTCGCACCTTTGAGCGCTTCGTTGCCCGATCGGGCCGGGTGGAGGCGATCTGGTTCCCATTCACCGACACCCCGTACCTCAAGGTGTGGACACCGACCCCGACCAAGCCGCCGCAGTCGCGGGAGGTGACCGGGCCGTACAACTACCCGTACTCCGATTCGATCCCGAAGCCGCTCACCGACCTGCTCGGCCAGATCGTGTCGGGTGTCGGATCGGCGACCCCGCTGTTCGGTCAGACCCAGCTGGCGACCTTCCAGGCCGGGCTCGCTGCCACCGGCGGCCACGACCTGTGGGGCTGGTCCAAGGACGTCCAGTTCTACCTCCGGGCCACCACCCTGCGGATGACCGCCGGTGGCGGGGTGGTGATCACCAAGCGGGCCAACATCGCCCGCGTCATCCACGAGTTCGTCAGCTGGCACCACACCCGGCAGCAGGAGCTCCGAGCCGAGGGTCGGTACCCGATCAACGGGCCGTTCGAGGTCCGGCTGTGCGGACTCGACGACCCGACCGAGGTGACGGTGGAATCGTCCGGCCCGCCGACGATCTCGGCGCTGCGGCCGCGCCCCGACCATCCGGAGTGGGACACCGCGATCTGGATGAACGTCGTCGGCGTCCCGGGGACACCGGGGATGCCCGCGTATTTCCGGGAGATGGAGCGGTTCATGCGGAGCAACTACCGCGGTGACTACGCCACGTTCCGGCCGGAGTGGGCCAAGGGGTGGGCGTTCACCGACGAGGCGGGGTTCCTGGACCCCGAGACCATCGAGGCGGTGATCCCGCAGACCTACCGGGACGGCGTTCCGGTCGGCGACGACTGGGACTCCGCGCGGGCCGAGTACAACGACCTCGATCCGCATCGGATCTTTTCGAACCCGTTGTTGGACAGACTGCTTCCCTAGCATACTGGTGGAAGGCGCCGCCCGAGATCACCACCGAACCCGAGGTACCACCATGAGGATCGGAATCCCCCGTGAACTCAAAAACCACGAGTACCGTGTCGCTGCCACCCCCGCGGGCGTCAACGCGCTCGTCGACCATGGGCACCGGGTGCTCGTCGAGACCGGCGCGGGAACCGGGTCCTCGCTGGCCGATCGGGACTACCGCCTCGCCGGCGCGCACATCGCCCCCGATGCGGACTCCACCTGGGCCGATTCCGACCTGATCCTCAAGGTGAAAGAACCGGTCCCCGAGGAGTATTTACGGTTGCGTGGCGATCAGGTGCTGTTCACCTATCTGCACCTTGCCGCGTCCCGCGAATGCACCGATGCGTTGCTGGCCGCAGGCACGACGGCGATCGCCTACGAGACCGTCCGCACCGCGGACGGAACTCTGCCGCTCCTTGCCCCGATGAGCGAGGTCGCTGGCCGGCTCGCGCCGCAGGTCGGTGCTCATCACCTGATGGCATCCTCCGGTGGACGCGGCGTGTTGATGGGCGGTGTTCCCGGTGTCCGCCCGGCGGATGTCGTGGTGCTGGGCGGCGGTGTCGCCGGGCAGAACGCGACGGCGATCGCGGTCGGGATGCACGCCGCCGTCACCGTCCTCGACGTCAACCCGGCGCGGCTGCGGGAACTCGACGCCAGCTACGACGGCCGGGTCCGTACCCTCGCGTCCACCCGCTACGACCTCGAGCGGGCCGTTCTCGACGCGGATCTGGTGATCGGCGCGGTCCTGATCCCCGGTGCCCGTGCCCCCAAACTGGTGTCGAACGAGCTGGTCTCCCGGATGCGGCCGGGGTCGGTGCTGGTGGACATCGCCGTCGACCAGGGCGGGTGCTTCGAAGACACCCATCCGACCACGCACGATGCCCCGACGTTCCCGGTGCACGAGTCGCTGTTCTACTGCGTGGCCAACATGCCCGGCGCGGTGCCGCGGTCGTCGACGTTCGCGCTGACCAACGCGACCCTGCCGTATGTGCTCGCGCTCGCCGACCGGGGCTGGCGCCGCGCCACCACGGAGGATCCGGCGCTCGCTGCCGGCCTGGTCGTTCAGGGCGGCGGCGTGCGGTCCGCTGCCGTCGCGGCGGCGCACGGCTACCTGGTGCAGGTCGCGTAGCGGCGGCGGCGTGCTCGCCCTACGGTGAGACCCATGAGCGGCGCGATCGACATCCGGCGGGACGGCGGCATCGTCACCTGGACGATGAACCGGCCCGAGACCCGCAACGTCATCTCCGAGCCGGACATGGTGCAGGCGTTCGAGGACGCCATCGCCGCGGTCAACGCGGACGGCACCGTCCGCGTCGTGGTGCTCGCCGCGAACGGGCCCGCCTTCTCGTCCGGCGGCAACGTCAAGCACATGCGGGACCGCGCGGGAATGTTCGGGGGCGCCCCCGCCGAGGTGCGGGACGGCTACCGGCGGGGCATCCAGCGCATCCCGCTGGCGCTGTACCACTGCGAGGTGCCGGTGATCGCGGCGGTGGGCGGCCCGGCCATCGGAGCGGGCTGCGACCTGGCACTGATGTGCGACATGCGGGTCGCGTCGTCCGCGGCGCGGTTCGCGGAGAGCTTCGTCAAGCTCGGCCTCATCCCCGGCGACGGCGGCGCCTGGCTGCTGCCCCGCGCGGTCGGGTTGGCGCGGGCCGCGGAGATGGCGTTCACCGGCGATGCGATCGACGCCCAGACCGCACTCGACTGGGGCCTGGTCTCGCGGGTCGTCGACCCCGACGACCTGGCGGCCACCGCGCAGGCCCTCGCCGAGCGGGTGGCGGCGAACCCGCCGCAGGCGCTGCGGATGACGAAGAAGCTGCTCCGCGAGGGCCAACACCAGAGCCTCGAATCGCTGCTGGAACTGTCCGCGGCGATGCAGGCGCTTGCCCACCACACCCGGGACCATCACGAAGCCGTCGCGGCAATGCTCGAGAAGCGCCCGCCCGAGTTCGTCGGCGAGTAGGCGGCGCCGCGCGCGCCAGGAAAGTGGGATCGGCCACCCCCGCCCCGTTTGTCGGTCCGTCACCGTAAGGTGTACAACCGTGATCATCGTCAGTACGGACGGCTCCTGCCTGCGGAATCCCGGTGGCGCGATCGGCTGGGCCTGGGTGAATCATTTCGGCCCAAGCAGGTCGGGTGGCGAGCGGTCGGGGACCAACCAGATCGCCGAGTTGCGCGCGCTGCTTGAGGCGATCCTGGCGCATCCCGGTGACGAGCCGTTGCTGATCGAATCCGACTCGCAGTACGCGATCAAGTGCGCATCCGAGTGGGTGGCAGGCTGGAAGCGGAAGGGGTGGCGCACCTCGTCCGGAGATCCGGTCAAGAACGTCGACCTGATCCGCGATATCGACCAGGCGCTGGCCGACCGGACCGGGCCGGTGCGGTTCCGGTGGGTCCGCGGCCATGTCGGCAACCACTACAACGAGGAGGCGGACCGGCTCGCCGGTGAGGCCGCCCGCGCCGTTGCGGCAACGGCCGTGCACACGCCGACCCGGACCGCGCCGCACGTCCCGTCCGCGGCGCCGGTGGCCCCCGCCTCGCCCGCGAAGAAGACGCGCCAGCGCCGGACGCCGGCAAGGGCAGCCGAATCCGAGCCCGGCCTGTTCGACCTGCCCGCCGATGCGAAGGAACTGACCCTGTTCTGAGCGGGATTCGGTGTCAGAGACCGAATATCCGGGCCGCATTGTCGTGGCACACCCCGCGCACCCATGCGTCGCCGATGCCGAGACGCGCGACCGCCTCGAGCGCGTGCACGTACGGGTACGGAATGTTCGGGAAGTCGCTGCCGAACAGGATCCGGTCACCGAGGTCCCGCAGGCGTCCCGCGTCGGCGGGATCGGACGGCGCCAGGTCGCCGATGAAGTCGGTGAACGCCATCGTCGTGTCCAGCATGACCGACTCGTACCGGTCGGCGAGGTCGAGGAACGCCGTGTACTCCGGCATTCCCATGTGCGCGATGACCAGCGGCAGCCGGGGGAACCGGGCCAGCAGCGTCTCGATCCGGTCCGGACCGGTGAATCGCCCCGGCGCCGGGCCGGAACCGCAGTGGATGACGATCGGGGTGCCCGCATCCTGCAGTTGACCCCAGACCTCGTCCAGCAGCGGATCGTTGGGATCGTAGTCGCCAACCTGAATGTGCGACTTGAACACTCGCGCGCCGGAGGCGAGGGCGTCGGCGACATAGCCGGGGGCGCTCGGTTCCGGGTAGAAGGTGCTGGTGTGCAGGCAGTCGGGATTACGTGCCGCGAACTCCACCGCCCACTGGTTCAGCCAGGCGGCCATGTCCGGCTTGTGCGGATAGATCATCGACGTGAACGCGTGCACGCCGTACGACCGCAGCCGGTCCAGCCGGACGTCCTCGTCGTGCCGGTACTGGATCGGCCACACCACCCCGGTCAGCGGCCCGGCGGAGTCGAAATACGCCCACACCTTGTCCATCACCTGCTTCGGCATGAAGTGGGTGTGCACATCGACGATGCGGTCCAGTCCGTGGTCGTTGCGGAAACGGACCACCGCATCGACGTCGGCCTGCCGGTCGTCCGGGGTCGTGGTGTCGGGTGTCTCGCACATGCCCTCCACCCTGCCAGGCGGCAACCGGCCTCGGCCGGACGGTCGACAGCGGCGGCTGTCGGCAATACCGTGACGGGCGGTCCGATTCATCCTGGCGGGCCGACCCGACGAAAGGACACCCATGCTCACCACCGTGATCAACGCGATTCTCGGAGCCACCGGCAACGTCGCCGCGGGCAGCAGCGGATACCAGATCCAGCCGGGCACCCTGCCGTTCGGCAGCTGACGGGTTTCCTCCGATCCGTCGAACGGGCGGCTACCGGGCGGGCCACTCGGCCGATGCTCCGGTAACCGCCCGTTCGGGGATGGGCGGGTCAGAACGCGACGCCGAGGTCGCGCATCCGCTCCCGGTACACCTCGACGTTCCCGAGCTTGACGGATTCGTAGCCGCGGACCAGGTCCGGCAGCCCCGCGATCTCGACGGCGCGGTCGTAGCCCTCGGCGGTCAGCGTGCCCGCCAGCCCCCGCACCGTCGCGGTGTAGTGCGCGAGCAGTTCGCGCTCGACCTTCCGGACGTGGGCGTAGCCGAACGGATCCAGTCGGGTGCCCCGCAGCACCTTCCCCTTCGCCAGGACCTTCAGCGCCACCTGAGACTTCGGTCCGAGGCCGATCTTCGTGCTGCGACCGAGCGCCCGCAGGGCAGGCGGGTGCAGCCGGTAGGTGAGCTTCGCCCCGCCAGGAACCTGATCCTGCACGGCCGCGACGAAGTCGGGATCGACGAGCAGACGCGCGACCTCGTACTCGTCCTTGTATGCGGTGAACTTGTACAGGCCACGCGCGACGGCCTCGCTGAACTCGGTGCGGTCGGTGACCGCGCGTTCCGCCGCCCACACCGCCTGCACCGCATCGACGTACCGGCGGGCGACCGCCTCCGACTGGAAGTCGATGAGTTGTCCGGCGCGCAGCCCGACCAGACGCCGCACCTCCCCGTCGACCGACGTTCCGGAGAGCAGGTGTGCGGGAACGGGTTTCGGTGCGCGTTCGGCGCGCTGGGTCGCGGCACGGAAGTCGTCCGGCGCGGCGACCGCGGCCCGACCCCACCGGAAGGCGGCGATGTTGGTGTCGACGGCGACCCCGTTGATCCTGATCGCCTCCTCGATCGCCCCGGCGGGCAGGCGCAGCCCGCCGCTCTGGACGGCGGCGCCGATCAGCAGGAAGTTCGCGGCCGCGGTGGTGCCGAACAGGACGTCGGCGGCGGCCAGCGCGTCGAACGAGGCCATCGATGCCGACACGGATCCCAGCCGGGCCACGAGCAGCTGCTCGTCCGGATGCCGAACATCCTTGTCGTACACCATGTCCCCGGTCGGCGTCCGGCTGGTGGATGCGACGACGGCGGTGCTCGCCGGGTCGCCGTAGCCGAGGTTCTTCGGGTCGGCGGCGGTCAGCAGGTCGAACGCGATGATCGCGTCGGCGCTGCCCGGGGTGAGCCGGTTCGACGGCTCCAGCGCCCCGGTGGAGAAGCGCAGGTGCGAGACCACCGGTCCGGCCTTCTGGCTCAGGCCGATCTGGTCGAGGGACTCGACCTCGTAGCCGGCGCGCAGCGCGGCCGTGGCGAGCACCTGGTTGACGGTGACGATGCCGGTGCCGCCGATGCCGACGAGGTAGACGTTCCGGGTGCCGACCGGCGCGGGCAGGTCCGGTGCGGCGACCGCGGGCGGGACGGGCCGGGACTTCCCGGCCAGCGTGCTCGTCCCCGGTACCTGCTCGGCGGTGACGAACGATGGGCAGTCGCCGTCCAGGCAGCTGTAGTCGGTGTTGCAGGAGGTCTGGTCGATCCGCGTCTTGCGGCCGAACTCGGTCTCGACCGGCTGCACGGACAGGCAGTTCGACTTGGTGCCGCAGTCGCCGCAGCCCTCGCACACCGCCTCGTTGATCACCACGCGGGTGGTGCGCGCGGGCAGGGTGCCGCGCTTGCGCTGCCTGCGCGCGTCGGCCGCGCAGTGCTGGTCGTAGATCAGCACGGTGACGCCCTCGACGTCGCGGAGCATCCGCTGCGCCTCATCGAGCCGGTCCCGGTGCCACAGCAGGGTGCCCTTCGCGAGCTGCTTCCTGTTATGCCGCTTGGGTTCGTCGGCGCAGATGACGATTCGCTTGACGCCCTCGGTGGACAGCTTGTGCGTCAGCTGCGCGACGGTGAGCATGCCCTCGGCGTCCTGGGCTCCGGTCATCGCGACGACCTCGTTATAGAGCAGCTTGTAGGTGATGTTCACCCCGGCGGCCACACACGCCTGCACGGCGAGCTGGCCGGAATGGAAGAAGGTGCCGTCGCCGACGTTCTGGAACAGGTGCGGAATGTCGGTGAACGGGGCCTGCCCGATCCACTGGCTGCCCTCGCCGCCCATCTGCGTGAGCCCGGTGACCGCGCTGTCCTCCCGGTTGGAGATGGTGACCATGGTGTGGCAGCCGATGCCGCCGCCGCCGATCGACCCCTCCGGAAGCGCGGTGGACCGGTTGTGTGGGCAGCCGCTGCAGAAGTACGGGGTCCGCGTGGTCGGCAGCACCTCAAGCGAGAGTTGCGGCGGCAGCGGCCTGGTCAGTTCCACGACATCGCGCAGGACGCGGCGCAGCGGGCCGAGCAGCCGTCCTGCGGTCAGCTCGCCGTCGACCGGCATCAACGGGCTCCCCGCGGAGTCCTTCTTGCCGAGGATCTGCGGGGCGTGGTCGGTGCCGTAGAGGATCTCGCGGACCTGGGTCTCGACGAACGCGGTCTTGTCCTCGACGACGATGACGCGGTCGAGGCCCGCCGCGAACTCGCGGACCCGGTCGGCGCCGAGGGGGGTGGGCATCCCGATGCGCAGCAACCGGATTCCGGCGCGGTGCATCGCCTGTTCGTCGACACCGAGATCGAGCAGCGCCTGGCGCAGGGCATCGAACGTGGTTCCGGTCGCGGCGAATCCGATTCGCGCGGCGGCCGGGTCGACCTCGACGACGTCCAGGTGGTTGGCGGCACCGTAGGCGCGGACGATCTCGGCCCGCGGGCCGTACAGGTCGGCCTCCGCGATCACGCTGTCCGTCGGGACGGCCATCGGCCGCTGCAGGTACGTGAACGGCCGCCCCTCCCAGTCGATCTCGGGGACGGTGATGTCGAGGTTCGAGACCGATCCGTCGACCGTCCACGCGCCGTCGGCGACATCGGCAACGATCTTGAGCGCGACGATGCACCCCGACGCCCGGGACAGGGCGATGCCGTGCACGCCCAGCGTCACCAGTTCGGCGGCGTTCCGGGGGAACAGGACCGGAATGCCGAGGGCGGCGAGGGAGCGCTCACTGACCGCGGGCACCGTCGACGACTTCGAGGCGGGGTCGTCGCCGACGAGCAGCAGCATGCCGCCGCGGGCGCTGACCCCGTACATGTTGGCGTGCCGCAGCGCGTCGGTCGCGCGGTCGACGCCGGGGCCCTTGCCGTACCAGACGCCGACGACGCCGTCGTGGGTGGCGGTGCCGCCGAACGGGGTCAGGTCGGCCTGGCTGCCCCAGACCGCGGTGGCGGCGAGTTCCTCGTTCAGGCCGGGAACGAAGGTGATGTCGTGCTCGGCGAGCACCGTCGGCATGCCGTGCAACATCTTGTCGACGCCACCGAGGGGGCTGCCCTGGTAGCCCGAGACGAAGGTGGCGACGCGGTGTCCCGCGCGGAGATCACGCAGGTGCTGCTCGACGAGCAGGCGGGCGATGGCCTGGACACCGGTCAACAGCATCGGCCCGGATCCGGGCCGGTAGCGGTCGTCGAGGTCGTAGGGCGTCGCGACGGCGGCGCCGGGGGTGACGGCGGTGCCCGGGCGATCGTCGAGTTCGGTCATCTGCGGTCACCTGTTCCTTGCGCTGTATCGTCACCGGCGACATTTCGTTCGCTCGGTGCAGCAATAATTGGTCCGGGTGCAGGGGGCGTCAACAGTTGCCGAAACAGCGTGACAGGATGACTAGTTGTGATGCGCATCACTCTCGGGAGGTCAGCATGGTGATCAGTATCGACAAGCTCGACGCGGCTCTGCTCCAGGAGCTAACCGACGACCCGCGTGCCCAGATCATGGACCTCGCAGGTCGGCTGGGCGTCGCCCGCAACACCATCGCGTCCCGGATGCGGCGACTCGAGGAGTCGGGAGTGGTCACCGGGTACCGCCCCGAGGTGGACCTGCCGACGCTCGGGTTGCCGGTGCAGGCGTTCGTCGGTGCCGAGACCGTGCAGGGCCGGTTGCAGGCGGTGATTGAGGACCTGCGCGCCATCCCCGAGGTGCTCGAGGTGCAGACCACCACCGGCCGCGAGGATCTGCTGATCCGCATCGCGGCACCGTCACACGAGGAACTCCTCCATGTCCTCGAGGGGATTCTGAGCGTCGACGGGGTCGCCCACACGTCCACCACCCTCGCGTTGACGACGCCGGTGAAGTACCGGACGCAGCCGCTGGTGGATCACATCACCAGGGAGGCCGGGCACGGGCGGTCCGCCGCCTCCTACCGGGCCGACCCGTGACATCGCGAATCTGCCTACTTCCCTGAGACTTTCGTCATATGGATGAGGCGGGCGGGCGCGGTGCGGTATCCCTCGCGGCCGACCGCGATCGGCTCGGCGCCGGGCCTGCGGGAGAGCGCGATCCGGGTCAGTACCGCCAGCCGGTCGGGTCCGGCGACGTGCCCCAGGTCGACCCCGGCCCGGATGCCGTGCCGGTCGTCGCACGCGCGGGCGTCGTCCGCGCACTGTCCGCGGACCGGGCAGTCCACGCACAGTGCGGCGACCCGCGCCGTCGTCTCCTTCGACGCCCGCACCGGCGGGAACCACCACTCCTGCGGGGTCTGCGCGCAGTGCCGGTCGGGGTCGAGGTACCAGCTGTCGTAGGTCGATCCGTCCATCACGGTGCTCATCTCGTCCTCCCGCTCCCCGCGTCGATCGCGGGTCCGGTGGTCAGCCTTCGGCACCGGACCCCGGCCGCGACAGGGCCGAACGTCCCGGGCCGGACAGGGCGTTGCATGACGTCCGCCACTGTGTGGCCGGTCACGGCCGAGGACGTGCCTATCGTGGAGTCATGTCCGTTGCCGCCTCCGGGTGGGGCGCGTCGGTGGAGACCGTCCACCGAAGTGACCGCCCGCTGCTCCTCGCCGCGTCGCTGTCGACGCTGGGGCGGGGGCGCGCCGACCCCTGCCATCGGGTCACCGCGGACGGTGCGCTGTGGCGGACGTCGCTGATGCCGACGGGGCCGGTCAGCTACCGGCTCGTGCAGCAGGATGCGACCTCGGTGCACTGCCGGGCGTGGGGCGAGGGCGCCGTCGAGTTTGTCGACAGCCTGCCCGACCTGCTCGGTGAGTGCGGCGCGGCAACCGATTTCGCGCCGGAGCATCCCAAGTTGATCGAGGCGCATCGCCGCCTTCCTGGGCTGCGGATCCCCCGCACCGGACGGGTATTCGAGGCGCTGGTGCCCGCGATCCTCGAGCAGAAGGTGCACGGCATCGCTGCCCACGCGTCGTGGCGCAGGCTCGTCGCCGCGCACGGTGGCGTCGCACCCGGTCCCGTCCCTGCGGGGATGCGGGTGCCGCCGCCCGCGCCGGTGTGGCGCCGCATCCCGTCGTGGGAGTACCACCGCGCCGGTGTCGACCCGAAGCGGTCCCGCGCCATCGTGACCGCCGCCGCGGTCGCAGACCGGCTCGAGCAGGCGGTGGGGATGAACCCGGGTGATGCCGAGGCCCGACTGCGGGTGGTGCCGGGGATCGGGCCGTGGACGGCCGCCGAGGTCGCGCAGCGGGCGCTCGGTGACGCCGATGCGCTGTCGGTCGGCGACTTCCACCTCGCCGCCGTCGTCGGCTGGTCGCTGCTCGGGCGGCCCCTCGACGACCCCGGCATGGTCGCCTACCTTGAGCCGCTGCGGCCGCACCGGTATCGGGTGATCCGGCTGCTGGAGGTGAGCGGCCAGGCCGTCAAGCCGAAGTTCGGGCCCCGCACCCCGGTGACTGATCATCGTGATCGCTGATTCGGGCGCATCGGCGGCCTGATGAGCACCAGATTCGGGAGGAGCTGCGCTGTCGGATCATCACATGGAGAATCGCTCCATCGGCCGTGGCGCACGGTGGAGGGTTTCTCCGTGGTGGGCGCACCAGCGGCTTCGTAGGGTTTCCCACGGTCACGGGTGATGTCCGATTCCCCGTCGCGTTCACCAGGAGCTCCACCCATGCCGACCGCAGCCGCGCCGACGGGCGCCGACCGTGACGACGCCGCCCTCGAACGGCGCGTCGTCGGCAAGGTCGCGCGCCGCCTGATCCCGTTCCTCGCGATCCTGTACTTCGTCAACTACCTGGACCGCACCAACATCGGGTTCGCGAAACTCACGATGAGCGACGAACTCGGGATGACCGCGACGATGTTCGGTCTGGCGTCGGGACTGTTCTTCGTCGGCTACCTGATCTTCGAGGTGCCGTCGAACCTGGCGCTGCACAAATTCGGCGCCCGGATGTGGATCGCCAGGATCATGTTCACCTGGGGCATCCTCGCCGCCGCGATGGCCTTCGTGCCGAACGTCACCTCGCTGTACATCGTGCGGATCCTGCTCGGCGTCGCCGAGGCGGGCTTCTTCCCCGGCGTCCTGCTGTACCTGACGTTCTGGTTCCCCGCGAAGTACCGGGTGCGGCTGATGGGCATCTTCCTGCTCACCCTGCCCGCGTCGTCGGCGATCGGTGCCCCGCTCTCGACCGCGATCATGCAATGGGGCGACGGGTTGTTCGGGCTGTCCGGCTGGCGGTTGATGTACCTCGTCGAGGGCCTGCCCGCGGTCCTGCTTGCGGTCGTGACCTGGTTCTACCTCACCGACAAGCCGCATCAGGCGACGTGGCTCGACGCCGACGAACGGAACTGGTTGGTGCGCACCATGGACGCCGAGAAGGCGTCCGCCGCGGACGAGCACACCACCCCGGTGTGGCAGACGCTGCGCAACCCGCGGGTCATCGCGCTCGGCGTCGTCTACTTCGGCGTCACCTACGGCCTCTACGCGTTGAGCTTCTTCCTGCCGACGATCGTCGCCGGATTCAAGGAGACGTTCAACACCGACTTCACGGTGTTCGAGACCGGGCTGATCGTCGCCGTGCCGTTCGTGATCGGTGGCATCGCGATGGTGTTCTGGAGCAGGCACTCCGACCGCACCGGGGAACGCATCTGGCACGTCGCCGCGCCATCGCTGCTTGCCGCGGTGTCCATTCCCGTTGCGCTGTACCTGAACTCGCCGTTCGCGGTGATGGCGGTCGTGTCGCTGACCGCGATCGGTGTGCTGTGCGCGATCCCCGTCTTCTGGTACCTGCCGACGACCTTCCTATCCGGGGTCGCCGCCGCGGCGGGCATCGCGATGATCAACTCGATCGGCAACCTGTCCGGGTTCGGCGCCCCCTACGTCACCGGGTGGCTGACCGACCTGACCGGCAGCGCCAAGGCAGGCCTGTGGGTGGTCGGCGCGGTGCTGCTGCTCGCCGCGGTCCTGGTCGTCGCGCTCAGCCGTCGTGACACCGGACGGCTCAGCCGTCATGACACCGGACGGCTCAGCCGTCATGACACCGGACGGCTCAGCCGTCGTCCAGCCGGAGCGCACCGGAGCGCAGCCGGAGCAGCAACTGCAGATCCAGCGCTCGATCCGGATCCCGCCACTTCTTCCCGATGAGCCGGTCGATGGACTCCAGCCGCTGGTAGAGGGTGTTGGCGTGGATCGCGAGGTCCGCCGCGGTCGCCGCGTGCCTGCGGTTGTGGTCCAGGTAGGAGGCGAGGGTGTCCAGTAGCGGCACCCCACGCTGCCGCTCCTCCCGCAGCAGCGGCCCCAGCATCTGCTCGGTGATCGCGGCCAGCTCCTCGCGGCCGGTGCGGCTGAGCAGGATCCGGTAGACCCCCAGCCGGGACGACGCCGCGATCCGGGAGTGCCGCCCCAACGTCTCCAGCACGTCCACCGTCTGCTGCGCCTGCGTGTACGCCCGGGCGAGGGCCTGCCCGCCACGCGCCGGATCGGAGACGCCGACCGTCGGCGCGGTGTCGGGCTGCGCCCACCGCGCGATCAGCGCATCCGGGTCCAGACCGGGAACCACCGCGATCACCCGGGACCCGTGCTCGGCGACGACGGTGCCCGATGGCAACCGCATCTGCTCGATCGCGGCCCTGGTCCGGGGGACGTCCGAGTCCGGGCGGGCAACCGCAACCGTGTACGGGCGGTCCGGGCTGATCCCGGCGAGGCGGAGCTGCTGCTCGGCCTCGGCGGGGGCGGGCGCGGGCCGGGTGATCAGGTCGACGAGCAGGGCGTCCCGTGCCCGGCGGCTCGCCTCGAGCGCAGCCCGCTCGCCGACCAACGCCAGCGCGATCACCGGCGCCGCCCGCTCCAGGATCAGCAGCAGCGGCTCGTCGGGGGCGCCCGTGGTCAGCAGCAGCAGCACCCCGAGCCGGTCGCCTGCGGCGCGCACCCCGCGACCGACCAGCGTTCGCCCGTCGCCGACCGGGGTGCTCGCATGCTCCCCGGCGCCGGAGTCGAGGGCGTCGAACACCGCCCGGACCGCGCCCGCGTCCAGGGTCGCGGGCGGCTCGTCCGGCGCCGGCGCGAAGTACGCAGGCCAGCCCGCCGACGCCGACACCTCCGCGACCAGGTCCCGGACCCCACCGCCCCGGAGCACCACCTGGGTGAGCGCCCGATCCCAGCGCAGCGTCCGTTCCAGCTGGTCCGTCCGGCGCGCCAATTCGGCGTTCGCGGCCTCGAGCTGCGTCACCGTCGCTCGCGAACGGAGCAGGGTGCGGGCGTTGTCGATGGCAACGGCGGCGTGCGCCGCGAGCGCGGCCAACAACGCCACCTCGTCGTCGCCGAACGACCGTTCCTGACGCTTGGCAGCGCACACGGCGCCGAGGATCCGGCCGCCGTGCCGCAACGGAACGGCGAGCAGGCCGCGCATGTTCTCGGCGCGGGCCGCGACGTCGGCGGGCCCGGTGTGCGGGAAGCTCGGATCTTCGCGGTAGTCGGGGGTCCAGGCCGGGGCGTCCCGCATCATCACCCGACCCATCAGGCCCTCGGTCGGCGACAGCGTCAGCCCGAGCAGGTGCGAGGTGTATGCGCCGCTCGCCACCTCGATCACCAGGTTGTCGCCGCGGACCAGACCGATGTAGACGAGGTCGACCCCGAGCAGGCGGCGCGCCTGCGCCGCGATCTCGGGGAGCAGTGCCGACGGATCGTGGAGGGTGGTGAGCTGCGCGGCGATGTCGTTGAGGGCGGCGAGTTCGGTCGCGCGCTGCCTGCGCTGCTCGAGCAGCAGGTGCAGGCGGACCGCGGCCTGGGTGTCCCGCTCGATCGCGGTGGTGTCGGCGTCGCCCGCCGCGAGCAGCCGGTCCCGGTGCGCGATCAGGTCGTCCGCGGTGGCGTCGCCGAGGAGCAGGTGCAGCCAGCCGTCCCGCATCGGTTCCTCCTCGGCGTTGGTGGGAGCCATCGGTATGGAGACATCATCCACCATCTCCGGTCGGCCACGGAGAATCGGTCCATCGATCGGGCGGGCCCGGACGACTAGCGTCGAGACCATGACTGTCGACGCCACCTCGACCCGCCTCATCGAACTCGCGGACGAGTTGACGCGCGCGATCCCCGCCGACCGGGTGGTCACCGACCCCGACGTGATCGAGCCCTACCTGCACGACGAGGCGGAGTGGGCCCCCTACGGCACCCCGCTGCTCGTGGTCCGGCCGCGCACCGCCGAGGAGGTGCAGATCGTGGTCCGGACGTGCCTCGCCCGCGGCGTCCCCGTCGTCTCACGCGGCGCGGGCACCGGACTGTCCGGCGGCGCCAACGCGATCGACGGCGGCGTGATCGTCTCGTTCGACAAGATGAACGCGGTCAAGGAGATCAACCCGCTCGAACGGCTCGCCGTGGTCGAGCCGGGCGTCGTCAACGACGACCTGCGGGCCGCGTGCGCGAAGGAAGGGCTCTGGTACCCGCCGGACCCGTCAAGCGCCGCCTGGTCGACGATCGGCGGCAACGTGGCCACCAACGCGGGCGGGCTGTGCTGCGTCAAGTACGGGGTCACCCGCGACTACGTGCTCGGCATGCAGGTCGTCACCGGCACCGGTGAGCTGGTCCGGCTGGGCAGGCGCACCGCCAAGGGGGTTGCGGGCTACGACCTGGCCGGGCTGATGGTCGGGTCCGAGGGCACCCTCGGTGTCATCACCGAGATCACCGTCAAGCTGCGTCCCCTGCAGGAACCGCAGCGGACGATCGTCGGCTACTTCGACTCGACGGTCGACGCGGGACGGGCCGTGCGGGCGGTCGCCGAGGACGGCCTGACCCCGTCGGCGCTGGAGCTGATCGACCGGCAGTGCCTGGTCGCCGTCGACGCCTGGAAGAACATGGGCCTGTCCGCCGATGCGAACGTGCTGCTGCTCGGGCGGATCGACACGCCCGGCTCGGTCGGCGACGCGGAGGCCGAGCGGATGCTGGCCTGCTTCGACCGCTCGGGGGCGACCTGGAGCGCCCAGTCCACGAACCAGCAGGAGGCCGACGCGCTGTTCCTGGCCCGCAGGCTCGCCTACCCGGCGATGGAACGGCTCGGTCCGGTGCTCACCGAGGACATCTGCGTCCCGAAAGCCGTTGTCCCGGAGATGCTCGAGCGCATCGAGCAGATCGGGCAGCGGCACGCGACGACGATCGCATCCATCGCGCACGCCGGTGACGGCAACCTGCATCCGCTGCTCATCGCCCCCCGCGACGATGACGACGCCCGGATTCGCGCCCAGGCGGCGTTCACCGAGATCATTGACGCAGCAATTGAATTCGGAGGAACCGTCACCGGTGAGCACGGGATCGGCCTGCTGAAGATGGATGGCCTCGCGCAGGAACTCGACCCGGCCGTGATGGACATGCATCGGGTCGTCAAACGAGCCCTGGATCCGCACGGAATCATGAACCCGGGCAAGGTGTTTTAGGACACCTACGGTGCCTGCAGCAGGGCCAGGCCGGTGCTGAGCAGTTCGCGTTCGAGGTCGTCGAGGGGCTGCGGGTGCTCGCCCCCGCGTTCCCAGGCGGCGAGGGCGGCGATGACGAACCGCGCCATCAATGCCACCCTCCGGGACCGGGCCGGGGGGTCGAGGTGGGTCAGCGTGCCCGCGATGTCGGTGAACAGATCGTGGACCACGGTGACCGACTCGGTGCGCGGCTGCTGCGCGGTCGCCGCGGCATCGAGGTCGAAGATGTCGAGCGGCAGCGTCGCGAGCCACTGCTCATTGAACCGTGCCCAGTGGCTTGGTCGATTGCGCCGCACCTCGGTGACCAGGGGCAGAACGTAGGCGCGAACCATCGCGGCGCGGGTGTAGTCGTGCTCGGCTCGGGCCGTCGCGATCAGCGCCGCCCGCGCGGCATTGACCGGAACGGTGTGCAGGTCCCAGACGGCGACGAGCAGGTTCTCCCACGACCCGAAGTGGTAGGTGATCGCCGAGTTGTTCTTGTGGCCGGCGGCCTTGACGACCTCGCTCGCGCGGACGCCGTGCAGCCCGCGTTCGGCGACCAGTCGTTCGGCCGCGTGGACGAGAGTGAGACGGGGTATTGACAGTGTGGCGCGCGTCACGGTAATAAGAAACCCTTCTTAACTCTTTCCGAGGCTCGTCCTCGTACCCCGTTCGGAGGCACCCATGCGTCAGGCACGTTCCGCAGTTCCCGTTCGAATGATAGGGGGACTCGCGGTCGCCGCCGTCGCCCTGACCGGCTGTTCCTCGAACGGCGACGATTCCGCCGCGTCCGCCCCGCAGCCCGGCGACGTGCTGTCCAGCGCCGCGCTGACCAATGCCGCGGTGCTGCCGAGCGCCGCACGCAACGAGCTGATCACCTACTCGTCGGTGAACGGCAACGGCCAGCCGATCGTGGTGTCCGGCACCGTGGCGATCCCGAAGGGGACCGCGCCCGAGGGCGGCTGGCCGGTGATCAGCTGGGCGCACGGCACCACCGGCATCGCCGACACCTGCGCCCCGTCGGGGGACACCGCCGACGGTGCGTCGCATGACTACCTCGAACGCACCATCGCCCCCCTCGACAAGTGGCTGCAGCAGGGCTACGCGGTGGTCCGCACCGACTACGAGGGCATGGGCACCCCCGGCGACCACACGTACCTCAACGCGCAGTCCGAGGTGAACGCGATGACGGACATCGTCACCGCCGCCCGCCGCCTGGACGACTCGGTCGGGACGAAGTGGATCGCGGTCGGGCACAGCCAGGGCGGAGCCGCCGCGATCAGCGCGTCCGACCTGGGCGTCACGCGGGACGAGGGCCTCGACCTGGTCGGGGCGATCTCGCTCGCCCCGGGCAGCGGCCTGAGCCAGACCCCGGAGTACATCAAGGGCGGCAGCCAGGCGGTGCAGCCGGTGCTGAGCTTCCTGCCGATCACCCTGCTCGGCGCGGCGGCCGCGGACCCGGCGGTCGTGCCGGAGGAGATCGTCACGCCCGCCGCGGATCCGCTGATGAAGGCGGGCCGCACCGGCTGCATCGCCGACATCCGTGCCGCGATCGGTGACATCCAGGTCAACTCGGTGATCCGCCCCGACGCCGACCTCGGCCCGTGGACCGAGTACCTGCGCAAGCAGGAACCGGAGAACGCGACCCCGGCCGTTCCGGTGCTGGTGCAGCAGGGCACCGGCGACACCGTCGTCGCGAAGCCGCAGACCGATGCGCTGGTGAAGACGCTGTGCGGCAAGGGATCCCCGGTGGTGTACCGGGACTATGAGGGCGCCGACCACCGCGGCGTGATGATTGCGTCCTTCGACGACGCCGCCGCCTTCGCCGCATCGGTCCTCGCCGGTGACGAGGTCCAGCCGAGCTGCTGACCCGGCTTCGCCTGTGAGTCCTTTTGGCCCACGTGGGGGCCAAAAGGACTCACAGGCACGAAGTGCCTACCGCAGCTTGATGGCGCCGCCGTCGACCATCAGGGTCTGGCCGGTCATATAGCTGGCGTCGTCGCTGGCGAGGAACACTGCGACCCGGCCGATGTCGGACTCGGGGTCGCCGAACCGGTGCAGCGGGGTCTTCGCGAGCATCACGTCCTCGACCTCGGGATTCGCCTTGATGTATGCGGCGACCCCCTCGGTCAGCGCGAGCGGCGAGATGAGGTTGATGTTGATGTTGTCGGGACCCCACTCGTTGGCGGCGACCCGACTGATCGCGCGGATCGCCTCCTTCGCCGCGGCGTAGGACCCCTGCGTCACGTTGCCGTCGATGCCCGCGCCCGAGGCGAAGTTGATCACCGACCCCTGAGTCGCCTTCAGCTGCGGGTACGCGGCCTGCATCAGCCAGAACGTCGGGTAGAAACCGGTCCCGAACGACAGGTCCAGCATCTCCTGGGTTGTGTCGATCAGCGGCGCCTGCCGGGACGCATGCGCGTTGTTGACCAGGACGTCGACCCTGCCGAACGCGTCGACCGCGGCGGCGACGATTGCGGCCGCGTTCTCCTGCTTGGAGATGTCGACGTTCAGGAACCGGCCCGCCCCGGCGAGCTCCGCCTCGAGGGCCTGCCCCGCGTCGTCGTTGATGTCGACGAACAGGACCTTGGCGCCCTCCTTGACGAACGCGCGGACGATCCCGCGACCGATTCCGCCTGCGCCGCCGGTGACGATGGCGACCTTGTTGTCCAGCCTCATGCCGTGCTCCTTCGGATCGGAATGAACGGTGTCAGTCGATGGCGAGTGCGGCCTTCTCCAACGCCGCGATCCCGTACGCAGCGTACGTCTCGTACTGGCCGCGGCCGGTGAAGTAGGACGACAGCTGCTGGTCGAGCTCGTCGACGGTGAACGCGGAACCTGCGGCGTCGAAACGGTTCTCGACCTGCGGTGCGGCCATCAGCGCGACCATCTTGCCGTAGACCACGAACACCTGGCCGGTGATCTCCTTGGAGGCGGGGGAGGCCAGGTAGGCGACCAGGGTGCCGACCCGCTCGGGGGCGAGCGGGTCGAGGCCCGCGGTGGCGTCGGCCTCGCCGAACGCCTCGGCGGTCATTGCGGTCCTGGCGCGCGGGCAGATCGCGTTGGCGGTCACGCCGTAGCGGGCGAGGCCCTGCGAGGTGGACAGGGTCAGCGCGGTGATGCCCGCCTTGGCTGCCGAGTAGTTCGGCTGCCCGGCGGAGCCGAACAGGAACGCCTCCGAGGAGGTGTTGACGATGCGGCCGTAGACGGGAGCGCCCGCCTCCTTGCTCAGGTTCCGCCAGTACTGGGCGGCGGCGACGGAGGTGGCGGCGTGGCCCTTGAGGTGGACGCGCAGGACGTCATCCCAGTCCGACTCGGTCAGGTTGAAGACCATCTTGTCGCGCAGGATGCCCGCGTTGTTCACGAGGATGTCGAAGGAGCCGAAGTTCTTCACGGCCTCGTCGATCATCCGGCCACCGAGCGTCCAGTCGGAGACGTCGCCGGTGACGCCGATGGCCTGGCCGCCCGCCGCGCGGATCTCCTCGGCGACGGCGTGCGCGGCATCGCCCATGTCGTTGACGACGACGGCGGCGCCCGCCTCGGCGAGTGCGAGGGCCTCGGCGCGACCGAGCCCGGCGCCGGCGCCGGTGACGATCGCGGTCCGGCCTGCCAAGCTGACTGATTCACCCATGGAACTGTCTCCCGTGTGTTCGGTTGCCGCGGTTCATCCTGCGGCGCTGGGTTCGGAAACTAGTATTCATTCTAGTTCCCTGCAAGGTTGTGTCCCACCTGTCGGTGGCGGGTCCCGGTGTCGCGTCCCGGTGTTCGGGAGTGCCCGGGGTTGGCGGCGCGGAGGCGGAGGCGGACGTCCGCCACCGCACCAGCCACGGGCGTCAGGACGAGAAGCTCAGCGGTGCCCCGGTCGCACCTGCGGAGAGAATCTCGCGCGCCTCGTCGCGGCCGTCGAGCAGGCGGTTGGTGCGGACGGTGACCTTCCATGCGCCGTCGACCCGGGCGAACTCCCAGCGATTCGCGGTGATCCGCGCGACCCGGTTGACGCCCTTCTCGGTGTCCCGCAGCACCAGTTGGGAGTGGCAGGTCGCGACCGCGGTGTCGCCGTCGAGCACGATGTGCGGCGGCCCGACCAGATGCGCGCAGCCGCCGTGGATGTACGACTGGTGGTTCTTCGATCGGACCATCGCCTCGATCTCCCCGCGCCCGGTCATCGACCCGGTGTCGACGTCGTACACCCCGTCCTCGGTCCAGATGTCGGCGACCGTCTCGGCGGAACCGCTGTCCACGGCCGGGCCGTAACCGCTGATGATGTCCATGATCGCGAGGCGGTCCTCGAGCAGTTGCACCCGGTCGGCGAGTCGGGCGACGAGCTCGGCGGTGTCGGTCATCTGGGGTCCTTTCGGTTGGGTCTCAGTCGAATTCGATACCGAGGGGGACAGCCAGCTCGGCCAGGGCGGCCAGCTGGTCGCAGTAGTGGTCGACTCCGGACGCGTCGAGGGTGACCCCGGCGACGGTCGCGCCTGCGTCGCGGAGTCGGGTCAGCGCGCGGATGGCTCCCTCGGCGTTTCCGGTCGGGTCGAGGGCCCTGCCCGCGGCGAGGGCGATCTCCATCCCCTCCGGGACGGGCGCCTTCGCGAGCATCGTGGTCAGGTCGTCGAGCCGCAGCCCGAACGGCACCCAGCCGTCGCCGAGTTCGATCGCCCTGCGCAGCGAGCGGGGGGTGCGACCGCCGATCCACAGCGGCACCCGATCCTGGGTCGCGTGCGGCTCGACGACCAGGTCGGCGAAGTCGTAGAACTCGCCGTGGTACTCGGGTGTCGCCCGGCCCAGCGCAGCGCGCAGCGCCCGGAGCGCGTCGTCGGCGCGGGCGCCGCGACCGGTGAACTCGGCCCCGAGCAGGTCGAACTCCTCGCGCAGGCTGCCGACGCCGAGGCCGAGGGTGAGGCGGCCGCCGCTGATCCGGTCGAGGGTGCCGTACCGCTTCGCGATCTCGAGCGGGTGGTGGTAGCCGAGGACGAGCACCTGGGTGAGCAGCCGGATCCGGGTGGTGGTGGCGGCGAGGTAGCCGAAGGTGGCGAGCGGGTCCCAGTAGGTGCCGCCCCGGTCGGCGGCGATGTCGGTGGGGACCGCGACGTGTTCGCTGCATGTGACGTGGTGGTAGCCGAGCCGGTCCGCGGCCGCGGCGATGGTGGCGACGTCGTCGATGCCCGCGCCGACCTCCCAGTCCGCGCGGGTGGCAGGGTGCTGGATGAGCACCGGGGTGACGATCCCGATTCGCATGGCCTTCTCGCTCCCGTCCGCGGGGGATACGGGACCCGCGCCCGGTTTCTACCGCACCGCCACGCCGGGACGGGGGACCTTCTCGGTGAGCGGGACAGGGTAGTTTCCGGCAGGTGTTCCCGATCACTACCGGATTTGCTACAGTTTTAAGAATTGATTTCAGTTTTGGGAGGGCGGCCGTCGCACGGGCCGCTACCCCACCGGACCTTCAGGAGTCGTCATGACGGTCACCACCGAAGCGCCTGCCCGCAAGACCCCCCGCGAGGGCGGCCGGGAGGTTCCGCCCTCGATGGTCGAACGCATGACGCTGATCCTCGACGCCTTCGACGGCCGCGCCGCCCGCCTCACCCTCGAGGAGGTCGCCTGCCGGTCGCAGCTGCCCCGCTCCACCGTGCACCGGATCCTGGACTCGCTGGTCAAGCTCAATTGGGTCGAGCATGCCTCGTTCGGGTACCGGCTCGGGCGTCGGGCGCTGGGCACCGGCGGCGACGGGGGACACGCCGAGATCCGTGAGGCGGCGGCACCGCTGCTGCACGAGCTGCACATGCAGACCGGAATGGTCGTCCACCTGTCGTTCCTGGACGGCAACGAGATGGTCTACCTCGACAAGGTTGGGGGGCGGATGGCGAGCTCCATCCCGTCCCGGGTCGGCGGCCGGCTGCCCGCGCACTCGACCGCGTCCGGCAAGGCATTCCTGGCGTGGCTCGACCCGGAGCGGGTCGACGCCGTGTGCGGCGACCGGCTCGTCCGGGCCACCCCGAGCACCATCACCACCCTCGGCACCCTGCACCTGGAACTGAACCGCATCCGGCAGCGGCGCGGCCTGGCGTTCGAGCGGGAGGAGTCGACCCGCGGCGTTGCCTGCGTCGGTGCCGCCATCCGCGGGCCGGAGGGGCCGGTGGCGTCGCTGTCCCTCAGCGGGGACGTGCGCACCGCCCCTCTCGAGCGGGTGGCTCCGCTGGTGGTGGACGCCGCACGGGAGATCGGCCGCACCCTGTACCCCGAGCTGGGAGCGACGCGGCGCGCCGTGCAGCCCGCCGCGCCGGTCCCGACCGACACCTGGTCGCCGGAGGCGCGGACCCGGGTCCTCGGCGGCCGGGCAGGCGGCTGGATCTAGGACCCACCGGCAGGGGCGAGGTCAGCGGTTGTCCCTCGCCGCCTGCCTGCGATCGCCGGCCGCGATCGTCGACGCCTCGTACTTCTTCCGTCCGGGAGACTCCCGGGTCCGGTCGACGCGCATCGCGCCGTCGGTGTGCACCTTGCCGGTGCCCGCGCCGGCACCGTCGAAGGACGGCGCGTCGGTCCGCGCCGCCGCCAGCCGCTCCTGCTTCAGCTCGAGGGCCGTCTGCTCGGCGACGACGGCCAACCGGCGGCTGACGCGGGCGAGGGCGTCCTCGAACAGTTCGGCCTTGCGGGCGTTGCGCGTGTTGGCGTCCTTGCCGGCGCCGCGGGCCCCCTTCCCGACCACCTTCGCCGCGCCCGCACGCCGGTAAAGCTTCACATACTTGTTGCGGGCCTTGCGGATTCGACCGTGCAAGGCGATCAGGTCGTCCTCGTCGAGGTCGGCCATCCGCGTCTTCTTCGTGTCGCGGATGAGCAGGAACTCGTCTTCGTCCAGGGACTTGAGCAGCTTCGCCATCTCGACTCCGATCCGGTGCCTTGGGATGCCGGTCATGGTAGTCCCGGTCGGCGGGCGGCGCCGGGGGACGCCGCGCAGGCAGGGACCGGCGGCGGGCATCTCGCTGATCGGGAATATCCCCCCCGGCGGACGGTCGGAGCTGGCACCGTCGGGAGCATGACGAGCGAACTGACCTACGAGGGCACCAAGCGGGAGGTCGCCACCGACCTCGGTGTGCTCCGATACCACGAGGCAGGCGACGGCCCGCCGTTGCTGCTGCTGCACGGCTCCGGCCCCGGCGTCACCGGGTGGCGCAACTACCGTGGCGGGGGGGGGGGGGGTGGGGGGCGGCGTGTGGCTCGGCTGGCGGGGGGTTTTCCTTGTTTCCCCCGCTAGCCTGCCGTCTCCCACAGACCCATGATGTTCCCCTCGGGGTCCTTGAAGTACGCGGCGAACCCCATCTCGCCGACCACCGTCTTCTCCCCCACCGGCTCCCCACCGAGGGTGGTGATCTTCGCCAGCGCGTCGTCGATGCTGGCGACGTCGATCGTGATCACCGGACCCTGCGGGAACGATGGCTCCCGTTCAAACATGCCGCCGCCGATGTAACCCGGTTCGGCGGGCATTCCGGTGTCGGCCGTCGGCCCGGTGGCCACACCGGTGTAGTTGTACTCCGGAATCTCGTGGTACTCCCAGCCGAACACGTCCCGGTAGAACGCTCGTGCCCGGTTGCCGTCCGAGAACGGGACCTCGAAATGCACCACCCGACCACTCATCGCCGCCTCCTGACGCTTGGTGAATGTCACGTTCGACGCTAGACCGGTTCGGGTCGCGTTAGAAGAGCACCGAGCGCCAACACCAGCCACCTGACCGCCCCCCACCCCCCTGACCGCCCCCGCCCCCTGACCGAATGTGGGATTCGGTCAGGTGAAGTGATCGAATCCCACATTCGGTCAGGGACGGGGTGGGGGTCGGGCGGGGTCGCGGTCGGGCGGCAGCGGGAGGGGGCGCTAGAAGTCCCAGTCCTCGTCTTCGGTGTTGACGGCCTTGCCGATGACGTAGCTGGAGCCGGAGCCGGAGAAGAAGTCGTGGTTCTCGTCCGCGTTCGGGGACAGCGCCGACAGGATCGCCGGGTTGACGTCGGTCTCGTCCTTCGGGAACAGGCCCTCGTAGCCGAGGTTCATCAGTGCCTTGTTCGCGTTGTAGCGGAGGAACTTCTTGACGTCCTCGGTGAGCCCGACCTCGTCGTAGAGGTCCTGGGTGTACTCGACCTCGTTGTCGTACAGCTCGAACAGCAGCTCGAACGTGTAATTCTTCAGGTCGTCGCGCTCGGCCTGGGTGAGCTGCTCAAGTCCCTTCTGGTACTTGTAGCCGATGTAGTACCCGTGCACGGCCTCGTCGCGGATGATCAGCCGGATCAGGTCCGCGGTGTTGGTGAGCTTGGCCCGCGACGACCAGTACATCGGCAGGTAGAAGCCCGAGTAGAACAGGAACGACTCGAGCAGCGTCGAGGCGACCTTCCGCTTGAGCGGGCTGTCCCCGGTGTAGTACTCGAGGACGATCTCCGCCTTACGCTGCAGGTTCGGGTTCTCCTCCGACCAGCGGAACGCGTCGTCGATGTCGCGGGTGGAGCACAGCGTCGAGAAGATGCTCGAGTAGCTCTTGGCGTGCACCGACTCCATGAACGCGATGTTGGTGTACACCGCCTCCTCGTGCGGGGTCAACGCGTCCGGGATCAGCGAGACGGCGCCGACGGTGCCCTGGATCGTGTCGAGCAGCGTCAGGCCCGTGAACACCCGCATGGTGAGCTGCTGCTCGTGCGCGGTCAGCGTGTTCCAGGACGGGATGTCGTTGGAGACCGGGACCTTCTCGGGCAGCCAGAAGTTGCCGGTGAGACGATCCCACACCTCCGCGTCCTTCTCGTCGGGGACGCGGTTCCAGTTGATCGCCGACACCCGGTCGATCAGCTTGATCTTCTGGCTCACGATGCCCTCACTCCATTCGAAAAGTCGTTAGCAAGACTCATAGCATGCAACTGACGCAACCCTCCACCTCGGTGCCCTCGAGGGCCATCTGCCGCAGGCGGATGTAGTACAGCGTCTTGATGCCCTTGCGCCACGCGTAGATCTGCGCCTTGTTGATGTCGCGGGTGGTGGCGGTGTCCTTGAAGAACAGCGTCAGCGACAGGCCCTGGTCCACGTGCTGGGTGGCCGCGGCGTAGGTGTCGATGATCTTCTCGTACCCGATCTCGTACGCGTCCTGGTAGTACTCCAGGTTGTCGTTCGTCAGGTAGGGCGCCGGGTAGTAGACGCGGCCGATCTTGCCTTCCTTGCGGATCTCGATCTTCGACGCCACCGGGTGAATGGAGCTGGTGGAGTTGTTGATGTAGGAGATCGACCCGGTCGGCGGGACGGCCTGCAGGTTCTGGTTGTAGATGCCGTGCTGCTGCACGGACGCCTTCAGTTCACGCCAGTCGTCCTGCGTCGGGATGTGCACGCCCGCGTCGGCGAACAGCTGCCGGACCCGCTCGGTTGCCGGCTCCCACACCTGGTCGGTGTACGTGTCGAAGTACTCGCCCGTGGCGTACTTCGACTCCGGGAAGCCGGCGAAGTAGCTGCCGCGCTCCTTCGCGATCTCGTTCGACGCCCGGATCGCGTGGAACACCACCGTGTAGAAGTAGATGTTGGTGAAGTCGATCCCCTCGGCCGAGCCGTAGTGGACGCGTTCGCGGGCGAGGTAGCCGTGCAGGTTCATCTGCCCGAGCCCGATCGCGTGGCCCTCGTCGTTCGCCCGCCGGATCGACGGCACCGAGTCGATGGACGTCTGGTCGGCGACCGCGGTCAGCGCGCGGATGGAGGTCTCAATGGTCTGCGCGAAGTCCGGCGAGTCCATCGTCTTCGCGATGTTCAGCGACCCGAGGTTGCAGGAGATGTCCTTGCCGACCTTGCTGTAGGTGAGGTCGTCGTTGTACTCGGACGGGGTGGAGACCTGCAGGATCTCCGAGCACAGGTTCGAGTGGGTGACCTTGCCAGCGATCGGGTTGGCGCGGTTCACGGTGTCCTCGTACATGATGTACGGGTAGCCGGACTCGAACTGCAGCTCGGCGACGGTCTGGAAGAACTCGCGCGCCTTGATCTTCGACTTGCGAATCCGCTTGTCGTCGACCATCTCGTAGTACTTCTCGGTGACGTTGATGTCGGCGAAGGGCTTGCCGTAGATGCGCTCGACGTCGTACGGCGAGAAGAGGTACATGTCCTCGTTCTTCTTCGCCAGCTCGAACGTGATGTCCGGGATGACGACGCCGAGGGACAGCGTCTTGATCCGGATCTTCTCGTCCGCGTTCTCCCGCTTGGTGTCGAGGAAGCGGTAGATGTCGGGGTGGTGCGCGTGCAGGTACACCGCGCCCGCACCCTGACGGGCACCGAGCTGGTTCGCGTACGAGAAGGAGTCCTCGAGCAGCTTCATGATCGGGATGACGCCGGAGCTCTGGTTCTCGATCTTCTTGATCGGGGCGCCGTGCTCGCGAACGTTGCTGAGCAGCAACGCAACTCCACCGCCGCGCTTGGACAGCTGCAGCGCCGAGTTGATCGCGCGACCGATGGACTCCATGTTGTCCTCGATGCGCAGCAGGAAGCAGGAGACGGGCTCGCCGCGCTGCTTCTTGCCGGAGTTGAGGAACGTCGGGGTCGCCGGCTGGAACCGGCCGGAGATGATCTCGTCGACGAGCTGCTCGGCGAGACGCTCGTCGCCCGCGGCGAGGGTCAGCGCGACCATGCACACCCGGTCCTCGAAGCGCTCCAGGTAGCGCTTGCCGTCGAACGTCTTGAGCGTGTACGAGGTGTAGTACTTGAACGCCCCGAGGAACGTCGGGAACCGGAACTTGTGCGCGTACGCGCGGTCGATCAGATCCTTGACGAAGTTGCGGGTGTACTGATCGAGAACCTCACGCTCGTAATAGTTCTCCTTGATCAGGTAGTCCAGCTTCTCGTCCAGGTTGTGGAAGAAGACGGTGTTCTGGTTGACGTGCTGCAGGAAGTACTGGTGCGCGGCCTCGCGGTCCTTGTCGAACTGAATCTCGCCGTTCGGGCCGTACAGGTTCAGCATCGCGTTCAGCGCGTGGTAGTCGAGCTCCCCCGCGGACGAATCGGGTCGTGCCGTAGCGCGCTCTACACTCCCAGCCGGGGCTGCGTCTGTGATGGTCGGTGCCACTGTTCACTCTCCATGAAATGCTCGAGACCGTCACGGACGGCCACAACGTCGTCGGCGGTGCCCATGAGTTCGAAGCGATACAGGTACGGAACCTGACATTTCTGCGAAATCACGTTGCCGGCATAGCAATACGACTCGCCGAAGTTCGTATTACCGGCTGCGATCACCCCTCGAATGAGGGAACGGTTATGCGTGTTATTGAGGAATCTGATGACCTGCTTCGGCACGTAACTGGTGTCTCGGCCGGTCACCGTCGTCCCGCCACCGTAGGTGGGCAGGATCAGGACGTACGGTTCATCGACCTCGAACGTGCCGTCGCGGTCGTGCAACGGGATGCGGATTGCGGGGATTCCCAGCTTCTGCACGAAGCGATGGGTGTTCTCCGATGCACTGGAGAAATAGACCACCGAGGTCACGGCCGATCATCTCCGTAGGTCTGCTCGGGTGACGGGCCGCTTCAGGCGACGCTGGCCGTCAGGGACTTGATGCGATCCGGGCGGAAACCGGACCAGTGGTCGTCACCGGCCACCACGACGGGCGCCTGCAGGTACCCGAGAGCCATCACGTAGTCACGCGCCTCGGCGTCCTCGGAGATGTCGATGACGGAGTACTCGACGCCGGCCTTGTCGAGCGCCCGGTAGGTCGCATTGCACTGAACGCACGCCGGCTTGGTGTAGACGGTGATGCTCATGTAAGTCCTCTTCCCCTTGGCTTACGAACGGATCAGTGACGGACGACGAACAGTGGTGCTGGCACCTCGCGAAACACGGTCGGACACGCCCACCGACGGCGGGATCGGGACGTTGTCATGTGACGTCGATCTCACCTACCGAGCAGTCCGTCGGCCCTGTTTCTCAGCCTTGTCGGCCCTGTTTCTCGACCGTTCCGGCACTGCCCTCTCGGTGTTCTAGACACTACACCTAGTGGCCGACATATCCACACAGCGCGAGATGTTGTGAACCACAATCGTGAAATTCCCAGGTCGCGCGACGCCGAGGGCGACGCGCCGCAGGTCGCACCGGCGTGTCGCCCATCACACTTTCCTTCGTTCACGCCCCGCCAACCAGCGGGTGTGCGGCATCGCGCAGCAACACCCCTACTGTTGGTGCGTGCCCGCCGACGACGAACCCCGATTCCGCGCCAGCGTCGCCGCAGCGGCGACCCTGTCCCCCAGCCTGCGGCGACTCCGGTTCACCGGTCCCGAACTCGCGGGGTTCACCTCGAGCGGCGACCCCGACGAGCGGGTGCTGATCGACTTCGAGGACGCGGCCGATGACCGCCGGCACAATCGCAGCTACACCGTCCGGGCGTGGCACCCCGGCGCCCGGATGCTCGATGTCGACTTCGCCGTGCACGCGGGCGGCCCCGCTGCCGAGTGGGCGCGGACCGCGGTCCCCGGCGCCGCCGTCCGGGTGTCCCGGCCCAAGGGCTGGTACCGCCCACCGGTGGCCGCCCGGCGACTGCTCGTCCTCGCGGACCTGTCGGCGCTGCCCGCCGCGGGCCGGATCGTCGAGTCCGTTTCGGCCGGGGTCGCGGTGCACGTCGCCGCCGAGGTCCCCGACGCCGCCGACGAGCAGACCTGGGACAGTGCCGCGGACCTGAGCATGACGTGGCTGCACGGAACCGGTAACGGGGCGACCCCGAGCGCGCTGCCTGGGGCGCTGCCCGACCTCGTCGCCGCGCATCGGCCGGACTATGTGTGGGCGGCGGGCGAGACGGGCGCCTCCCGCACGGTCCGCGGGTATCTGCGCCGAACCCTCGGCTGGGCGCCGGAGCGGTATCACGTGATGGGCTACTGGCAGGCGGACAGGGAGCGGTGGCTGGCGCGCTACGCCAAGGTCGAGGCGCAGATGGAGGAGCTGACCGCCCGCGAGCTGACGTCCGGGCGGAGCCTCGAGGAGGTCCGGGACGCGATCGACGACGCCCTCGACCGGGCCGGCCTGTAGCGGAACCCCAGCGCCGAGCCGGTTCAGGCGCCGAGCCGTCCGAACCCGACGACGGCGGAGTCGGACGCCCAGTCGATGCGGTGCACGCGAATCCGGCCCATCTCGTTGCCGCCGACGGTGGTCGCGGTGCCGCCGTCCACCGCGACCACGATGTTCGTGTGCTGACCCACCCAGCTGGTGTTGTCGTACAGCACGACGTCGCCGACCACCGGACGGTAGCCAGCCTCGGCGGCCTCGAACCGGCCCTGCGACTCGTAGTACTCCTGCAGCGTGTAGACGCCGGGGATGCGCCAGTGCCCGGAGTTCGGGTTCGACAGCGGCATCCCGGCCTCCCGCATGATCCAGCTGACGAAGTCAGCGCACCACGGTTCGGTCACCCCCTCGGCGTAGAAGGTGCCGGGTCGCTGCGCGTCGTGTTCGGCGGCGAGGAGGTCGACGACCCGGGCCTGCTCCGCGGACAGCGCGGCGCGGTCGATGTCGGGGAACGCGGTGGTGTCCCAGGGCAGGTAGCGGCTCGGGACCGTCAACAGCACGCCCGCGACGAGAACGGCGAGCGCGGTGACGGCGGCGGCCGTCCACCCGAGCACGCGGCGACGGGTACGGGCCTGGGTCGGCGTCATGGGACCAACCTAGCCAGAGAGGAACAGTGTGGGATGCCTCCCGGCATCCGGGAGGCATCCCACACTGTCACCGGGACGCGGTCAGCGCGTGGCGTTCCGTCCGGGTCCGGAGTCGTACTCGGCCCGGTCCTCGAGCTCGTCGATCTCCGAGATCAGCTCGGGGTCGGCGCCACCGATCGACACGGTGTCGGCCGCGCCCTGCGCTGCCCGCTCGGCCGCCAGCTGCTCGATGCCGCTGTGGGTCTTGAGCGCGACCTCCTTGAGGAAGGCGATCGCGACCAGGCTCAGCAGCGCGAGGATGCCGGAGATCAGGAAGATTCGGGCGGTGGCGTCCCCGTAGGCGGCGCGGACGATCTCGGCGATCGGTGCGGGCAGGTCGTTCAGGTTGGACAGGCCCGCGCCGGATCCGCCCGCCTGGCTCATGTCGACGCCGCCCGCGATCAGGCCCTTGGTGATCAGGTCGGCCACGTGGGTGGACAGCACCGCACCGAGCACGGACACGCCCGCCGCGCCGCCGAGCGACCGGAAGAAGGCCACCGTCGCGGTCGCCGACCCCAGGTCGGTCGGTGCGACGTTGTTCTGCACCGGCAGCACCAGGTTCTGCATGGTCATGCCCATGCCCGCACCGAGGATGAACAGGTACACCCCGACGAGCGCCATGTTCGTGCTGTGGTCGGTGGTGCCGAGCAGCAGGAAGCCCGCGGACATGCCGAGCGCGCCGACGATCAGGAAGCGCTTCCACTTGCCGTACTTGGTGATGAGCTGACCGGACACGGTTGCCGAGATCATCGACCCGATCACCATCGGCAGCGTGAGCAGGCCCGCCGCGGTCGGCGAGTAGCCGCGCGCGATCTGGAAGTACTGGCCGAGGAACACCGCGCCACCGAACATCGCGACACCGACGGCGATGCTGCCGAGGGTGGCGAGGGTCATCGTCCGGTCCTTGAACAGGCGCAGCGGAACGACGGGGTCCTTGGCCCGGGTCTCGGCGAAGATCGCCAGGCCGAGCAGCACCACGCCGACCGCGACGAGCTCGTAGGAGGTGGCGGAGGCCCACGCGAAGTTCTTGCCCGCGAGGGTCACCCAGATCAGCAGCACGCTCACGCCGGCGGCGATCAGGGTGGCGCCGACGTAGTCGATCTTCACGTCCCGCTTGACGACGGGCAGGTTCAGCGTGCGGCCGATGACGACGAGGGCGATGACGGCCAGCGGGGCGCCGACGAAGAAGCACCAGCGCCAGCCGAGCCAGCTGGTGTCGACGATGACGCCGCCGAGGAGCGGCCCCGCGACGGTGGCGACGGACATCACCGCGGCCATCGGTCCCTGGTAGCGGCCGCGTTCGCGGGGGCTGAACATCGCGGCGATGACGATCATGCCGAGCGCCTGCAGGCCGCCGAGGCCGAGGCCCTGGATGACGCGGAACCCGATCAGCATCGGGACGCTGGTCGCGAGGCCGGAGAGCACGGAGCCGAGGGTGAACACCACCAGCGACAGCTGGACCAGGAGCTTCTTGCTGACGAGGTCGGCGAACTTGCCCCAGATCGGCGTGGTCGCGGTCGACGCGAGGAGGGTCGCGGTGACCACCCAGGTGTACTGGTCCTGGGTGCCCTTGAGTTCGGTGATGATTGTGGGCAATGCGTTGGAGACGATCGTCGACGAGAGGAACGCGACGAACATGCCGAGCAGCAGCCCGACGAGGGCCTCGACCTTCTGTTTGTGGGTCATGCCGTCGATGTCGGCGCCGGTGGCTGGCGGACTGTCCGGGGATTGCGACGAACTCATGCTCACTCCTGTGGGGACTGGATCCGCACGCGATGGGCGCCGGAATGGACGAGCGGCCGACGAACCGTCGGCCGCGGGGGTGATGGTGACAAGGTCAGTGGGTGGCGGATGCCTGACGGGGCCTGGCCCCGGCCGTGCCGAGCAATCGTTCGAGGCGCGCGGTGAGATCCTGCACCTCGTCCTCGGTCCAGTCGGCGAGCGCGGACATCGCCCACTCGAGCTGCACCTCCCGATGCACCCGGAGCGCCTCCGTCCCCGCCTCCGACAGCGAGAGCAGGCTGGCGCGGCCGTCGAGCGGGTCCGGGGTGCGCACGACGTAGCCGAGCGACTCGGCGTGCGCGACCTGCCTGCTGAGCGCGGACTGCGTCACCCGCAGGTCCTCGGCCATCGCGCTCGGGCGATGCCCCTGCGCGCAGGCGATGTGCGAGAGCAGTGCGCCGAGGGGTGGCGGCAGCATCCCGGGATGGGTACCCCGCGCCGCGACCGCGCGCGCGTGCCGGACCAGAGAACGCAGCGACTCGATCAGATTCGACGCGGATTCCGGACTGACCATCTCACCCTCCATTAGTTGATGGTTGCAACCATATACCCAGTTGATTGCATCCAGCAACTAATGTGGCGTGGCGCTCACCCCACCTCGTCGCCGAGCCTGCGCAACAGCGCCGACAGCGCCCGCAGGTCGTCCGGGTCCCACCTCGCCAGCTTCCGCCGCCACACCGCGATGTGCTCGTCCCGGTGCGCCACCAGCCGCACCCGACCCTCGGGTGTCAGTTCGACCAGGCGCGCCCGCGCATCGGACGGGTCCGAGATCCTGCGCGCAAGCCCGAGCCGGGTCACGGCGTCCACCTGCCTGCTCAGCGTCGACTTCCCCACCCCGAGCACCTCTATCAGCGTTGCCATCGGGACCGCGTCGGCCCGGCGAGTCAGCAGCATCAGCAGCGGATAGCAGGCCGCGTCCAGCTTCGGGTCGACGGCGGTGGCCCGCGCGCGGGCGCTGACCCCGCCGCGCCGCCACATGTCCACCAACTCGGATTCGAGTTCGTCGATCGGATCCGGATCCACGCGCGCCGCTTCCTTCCCATGCCACCGCCCGCCCGGCTTGCCGCCGAGTTGCGATTCCGTTCACGTCCCGCCCCGATGCACGATCGTGCACGACCGCTGTCACTACGCGGTCGCCAACCCCTCTCGCACCTCGGCCCCCTCCCGCCGGGTCGACGTCCGTGCGAGCGGGCCGGACGCGACCACGGTGAGCACCAACGCGAGTGCCGCCGCGCCAGCACCGACACCGAACGCGATCACGAACGCGCCCTCCCTCGGCAGGACGGTGCCGGCGACGGTCAGGGTCGCGAGCAGGGTCGACACCAGCGCGCTCGAGAGTGAACTGCCGACCGTGCGGCAGATCGAGTTGACGCTGTTCGCGACCCCGGTCTCGGCCCGGCTCACCTCCGCGACCAGCATCGCGGGCAGCGCCGCATAGGCGAGGCTGATGAAGACCTGCACCGCGACCATCGCGACGATCACCGACACGGTCAGGTCGTGGGACACCGCAATCAGCACGAAACCACCAACCCCGACGGCGCAGGAGGTGATCATCACCGCGCGGGCACCGAAGCGGTGCAGCAATCGACCGCTGGCGGTCGATGCGATGACGCCGGCGACGGCGCCGGGGAGCAGGTACACCACCCCGGTCTCGAAGATCGTTGCGCCGAACCCGTATCCGGCGGCCTCGGGCGGCGTCTGGACGAGAACGGAGCAGGCGAGGAACGCGACGAACATCGCGGCGCCGACGAGCATCGCGGTGATGTTCGCGACCAACACCGGTCGGTGGGTCAGCATTCGCGGCGACACCAGCGGCTCAGCTGCGCGGCGCTCGAACGCGAACCACCCTGCCAGGACGGCGATTCCGGCCGCCGCGCAGCCGACGGTCGGCGGGGACCGCCAGCCCCAGTCGCCGCCCTCGGACAGCGCGAGCAGGACCAGGATCAACCCCACCGCGAGCAGCACCGCGCCGGTCCAGTCGAGGGTGCCCGCCGCAGCCCGTGCCCGGGGCGGGACCGCGACCACGGCCGCGGCCAGTGCGACGGCGCCGACCGCGGACGCGAGCCAGAACACCCGCCGATAGTCGCTGTCGTCGTGGACGAGCAGTCCGGTAACCACCATCCCCGCGGCGCCGCCGACGCCGAGAGTGCCGGACAGCAGGCCCATCCCGCCGACCAGTCGGTCGGTAGGCAGCTCGTCGCGCAGCACCGCGATGCCGATCGGGAACAGCGCGAACGACGCGCCCTGCAGCACCCGGCCGAGAACCAACCACGGCAGCGTCGCTGCCACCGCCGCGATCAGGGACCCGCACAGCACCGCGACGAGCACACCGATCAGCACCGGGCGTTTGCCGCGCAGGTCGGCGAGGCGGCCGAGGATCGGGGTGGCGACCGCCGCGGCGAGGAGGTTCGCGGTGAGCACCCAGCCGACCGCGGATCGATCCTCGCCCAACTGGATTCCGATGCGGCCCACGATCGGCACGACCACGGTCTGCAGCACCGAAATGGTCATCACGATCAGGCACAACGCCGGCAGCAGCAGCGTCGGCGCCTGCCGGGGCGGCTCCTCCACCCGGGTCGTGGTCATCGCGCACGCCGATCGGCTCCGGGGAGGGGGAGCTGGGCCACGGGCGACTCCTTCGACGTCGGGTGCTGTGCGACACACATTCGCACAGGAGTCCCCGGGTGCCCCTGGTCAGGTCCGCGTCCGGCGCGCGATCAGCTGCCGAACGGCGCTCCGTTCCGGTACGGGAGTGCGTCACCGAGCCGCTGGCCGCCGTCGATCACCATGGTCTCGCCGGTGATCCAGGAGGCGGCGTCGGACGCGAGGAACGCGATCGCCGCGGCGATGTCGCCCGGTTCGCCGATGCGGGCCAGCGCGGTCGAGGCAGCGACCTGCGCCTCGTGTTCCTTCCACAGCGCCTCGGCGAGCCTGGTGCGCACCACGCCGGGGGCAACCGAGTTCACTCGCACCATCGGTGAGAGTTCCAGTGCCAGTTGCTTGGTCAGATAGATCAGCGCTGCCTTGGACACGTTGTACAGGCCGATGCCCGGTTCGTGACCGAGCCCGCCGATGGACGCGGTGTTGATCACCGATCCGCCGTGCTCCCCCATCCACGCCTCGGTGGCGATGCCGGTCCACAGCAGCGGCGCCCACAGGTTCACGTCCATCGTCTTCGCGAACCGGCCGTGATCCTGGGCGATCAGCGGACCGAACGCCGGGTTGGTTCCCGCGTTGTTGACGAGAATGTCGATGCTGCCGAATCGTTCGAGTGTCAGCGCGATGCAGCGACGGGCCTGGTCCTCCTCCACCGCGTGCGCGCCGACCCCGATCGCGTTACCGGTGACATGCGCACCGCCTCCGGCGCTGCTGGTAATCGACGCCGCGGCCTCGTCCGCGGCCTCCTGCTTGCGGGAAGTGAGAACCACGTTGGCGCCCGCGGCGGCGAGTGCCTGCGCGGCAGCAAGACCGATGCCGCGGGAAGCACCGGTGACAATCGCGGTCCGCCCGGTCAAGTCCGTGCTCGTCATGGTTCTCAGTGCCCTTCCGGTCGCAGGTCGCGGTACCGGCGGAGTTCGCGGCGGGCGAGGGCCCGCTTGTGCACCTCGTCCGGTCCGTCGGCGAGGCGGAGGGTGCGCAGGTGCGCGTACGCCATCGCAAGGGGGAAGTCGTCGGTGACGCCAGCGCCGCCGTGCACCTGGATCGCGCGGTCCACGATCGTCAGTGCGATGGTGGGCGCGGCCACCTTAATCGCGGCGATCTCCGTCTGCGCCTGCTTGTTGCCGACCGTGTCCATCAGGTACGCGGCCTTGAGGGTGAGCAGCCGAATCATCTCAATGTCGATGCGCGCCTCCGCGATCCAGTCCTGAATGTTCGCGTTGTCGGCGACCGGCCTGCCGAACGTGACCCGGGACTGGGCGCGCCTGCACATCAGCTCAAGTGCCCGCTCGGCCATCCCGATGGCGCGCATGCAGTGGTGAATGCGGCCGGGCCCGAGCCGGGCCTGGCTGATCGCGAAGCCCTCCCCCTCCCCCTTGAGCACGTCCGTTGCGGGGACGCGCACGTCGGTGAAGTCGATCTCGGCGTGCCCCTCGCGGTCCTGGTAGCCGAAGACGGGCAGTCCGCGCAGCACGGTGACACCGGGCGCGTCGATCGGGACGACCATCATCGTCTGCTGCCGATGCGTCGGCGCGGTCGGATCGGTCTTGCCCATCACGATCATCACCTTGCAGTTGCGGTGCAGGGCGTTGGACGCGAACCACTTTCGGCCGTTGAGGACGTATTCGTCACCGTCCCGGACCATCGACAGCTCGACGTTGGTCGCGTCGGAGCTGGCGACCCGCGGCTCGGTCATCGCGAAGGCGGAGGCCATCGTGCCGTCGAGCAGCGGCTTCAGGTACTTCTCCCGATGCTCCTCGGTGCCGAAGAGTTCGAGTACCTCCATGTTTCCGGTGTCGGGCGCGTTGCAGTTGCAGGCCTCGGACGCGAGATGGCTGCGGCCCATGATCTCGGCGAGCGGCGCGTACTCGAGGTTGGTCAGGCCAGCCCCGGTCCCGGGATGCGGATGGAAGAGATTCCACAGTCCCCGCCTCTTGGCCTCGACCTTGAGGTCCTCGAGGATCGGCGGCTGGAAGTGCGGGTCGCCGGAGGCGCGCATCTGCTCCTCGTACACGGACTCGGCCGGGTACACGTGCGAGTCCATGAAGGCCTGCAGGTCCTCCTGCAGCTGCGTGGCGCGTTCCGAGATGTCGAACAGGGACATGCGAACTCCTGACGGATGGGAGGGACGGGCGAGGTCAGCCCCGGTCGAGCAGGGACGCCTGGTAGCGGCGCATCCCGCGCAGCCACCGGTCGTAGTCGGCACCCTTGTGCCGGAACATGTCCAGCACCTGCGGGTGCGGCAGGATCAGGAACCGCTCCTCGTCGATCGCGGCGAGGGTGTCGGCGGCGACCTGGGCAGGCTCGAGGACCTTGCCCGCCGAAGTGACGGCCTTCGCCGCCGCCGCACTGAGTACGCCGGCGTCCTCCTCGGGGAACAGCAGTCGGGTGTTCACCCCCTGGGGGCACAGGCAGCTGACCTTCACACCCCGGTCGCCGTAGGTGACGCTGAGCCACTCGGCGAACCCGACGGCGGCGTGTTTGGTGACCGCGTAGGTGGCGCCGCCGATCTGGGTGAGCAGTCCCGCGGCCGACGCGGTGCTGACGAAGTAGCCGTCGCCGCGCTCGACCCAGCCCGGAACCAGCAGTCGTGCGGCCCGAACATGGGCGCGGAGATTGACGTCGAGGGCCAGGTCCCAGGCGCCGTCGTCGGCGTCGAGGCCGGGCGCCCCGGTGATGCCAGCATTGGCGAAGTACAGGTCGACGGGCCCGAATTCTCTCTCCGCCAGGGCGATCAGGCCGCGGATCGCGTCGGTGTCCGACACGTCGGCGACCGCGGCGACCGCGGCGGCGGGATGCGCGGCGTTGATCGTGTCCGCGACGTCCCGCGCCGCGGGCCCGACCAGGTCCGCGACAACGACCCGCGCGCCCGCGTCGACCAGGGCCCGCGCGAGCGCGCCGCCGATGCCGCCTCCGCCCCCGGTGACGACGGCGACCTTGCCTGCAACCTTCACTGCCGACCCCCGCTCTCGCGCCGATGCCGCCTCGCCCCAACTATATAGTTGAATCCGGCGTCAAGTTCAAGCCGTGCGGCTCGTCGGAACGACCACCGGACGCCACTACGACAATCTGTAGTAATAGTCCCCTGCTACCCGGTCGCCATCGGCTAGGTTGATCGCATGGGGATGCTGGGGCGGCCTGATCCATCCACCGACTACGGGGATTCAACGGCGCGAACGGACGGAAATCGACAGGGCGAGGGCGCATCCGGGGAACACCGGCCGCCACGACACACGGTGCGATGGGCCCTCGTCGGACTGCTCGCCCTGATCGCCGCCGCCGTCGCGATGTCGGCGGTGGTCCACCGGTGGCAGACCCCACGCGACAAGCAGGCGATCGAGCAGTTGATTGGCCCCGAGCACCGGTACGTCGAGGTCGACGGGCATCGGATGAGCGTCGCGGTCCAGGGCTCCGGGCCGCGAACCATCGTCCTCATGCCCGGCCTCGCCACCCCGGAACCGATCCTCGGCTTCGCCCCGCTGGCCGAACGCCTCGCCGAACAGAGCACGGTCGTCACGATCGAACCCCTCGGCTACGGGCTGAGCGACGGCACCGACACCCCCCGCACCAGCGACGCGATCACCAACGAGACCCGGTCCGCGCTCCGGGAGCTGGGACTCGGCGGTCCGTATGTCCTGATGCCCCATTCGGTTTCGGGGCTGTACGCGATGTGGTGGGCCAGCCACCATCCGGATGAGGTCGCCGCCGTGGTTGGCCTGGACGACGAACGCTTCACCGCGGACGGCGCCACCGACTCCCCCGACTGGCCGAGATGGATGGCCGGCGTCAGCGCCATTGGCGGCACTCGAGATCTGATCTCCCTGGACAACACCACCGACTACCTGGGACTGGCCGCCGACTACCGGGCGAGCCTCGGCGACGCTTCCGAGTACACCGAGGACCAGCAGGAGCTGTACCTACGCGCATACTCATGGATCCTGAATCCGACCGTGCTGGACGAGATGGCGCGCGGAGCGGAGAACGTGCGGGCGGCCGAGGGAGTCGTGTTCCCACCAACGCTGCCCGCCCTGTCGATCCTCGCCGATTCCTCGCTCGAGGTGGAACCGGAGTGGGAGCCCGCTCACCGCGCCTCGATCAGCAACCCGGCGATCCAGCAGGTCACGATCATGGACGGTCATCACTATCTGTTCCACGCCAACGCCTCGGCGGTCGCCGAACTGACCGAGCAGTTCCTCGACGCGCATCTCCCGACCCGCTGACCGCCAGCGCGGGTTCGCCGTCCGCAAGGACCGAGGGGTCGTCGAGGTACAAACTGATGCGGTCGATCTGCTCGGTCATCCTGCGTGCGGGGAGCAGTGCGGGAAGCCGCGCAGTGACAGGCGATTTCAGCACCAGGTCGACCCTGGTGCCGTCGGCGTTCGGAAGGTGCAGGCGCCCGGCCCTGACGGTCGGTACCGTTTCGTTGAACCGGCGACGGGGCCTGATCGAGGCGATACTGGCCCGGTCGACAATGGCGACGACTGCACCGGACTGACGAAGGACGAGCGATGTGTCGGTCAGATAGTGGGGTCTGGTGCGATGCACAGCCAGATGGCCGAACAACGCGATCAGCGACCACACCGAGATCACCGCGACGATCACCCGAAGCCACAGATGCGGGAGCAGCACATGAACGACCGCGATCTCGATGACGGTTGCGGCGGCGAACGCCAACGGCAGGGCGATGGTGCCTCGTGCGGAGGTGAGCACCACGGCGCCGGGTTCGACACCCAAGTGTCGCCCGCGGATCCACAACCACAACGCGTGGTGGGCCCTGACCTCGGCCCGGACGAGCGGCAGCAGCGAAACCCGCCGCGCTCTCCGGCGCCACCCAGGACTCATCGCGCTTGCCTTGGCGTCGACACGCGGGTGCTCAGTTCCTGCTGAACCCGTCGTACCACTTCGCGTTGCGCCTCGTCCGGGATCACGTCATCGAGCTGGAGTGCGGCACCCGCGGACGCATTGGTCGTCGTCGCCAGCCTCGATGTGCCGATCGGCACCTGCTGCGAGTCGACGAACTCGAGCAGCAGGTCCGTCACCGCGGCGATGTCCTTCTCCACCAACCGCGGGGCACGGCCCTCGAGATTCGACCACTCGTCAAGCACCGCGAGATACCGCGCGCGGTGCTCGTCATCGGCCATCGTGGTCTCGTAGACGGCGAGGAATCCCTCCGGCGCCTTCCCCGACATCACGAGCGCCTCGACCAGGTCTCGATCGCGGCGAAGCGCCGAACCGACCGCCGTGGAGGGGGTATTGTCGATGACGGCGGACACAACCGCCGTCAGCCCCGCGGGCAGTACCGAAATGGGGTTTCCGCGTTCGGCTTCGGCGAGCATGTCGGTGAGTTGTGCCCTGCGGCGCGCGAGCTCGGCCTGCTGGGTCTCGATGGCGCTGACTAACGCCCGTAGATCGGCGACGACGTCGCGCACGTCGTCGTCCGTCTTGCCGTCGGTGAGGATCGCCGCGATCGAGCCGAGGGGAACCCCGCCCGCCGCCAGCCAGCGGATCCGCATCAGCCGGACGGCGTCGTCGATGGTGTACTCGCGGTAGCCGTTGGATCGGCGTTGCGGCTCCTCAAGCAGGCCGAGCCGATGATAGTGGCGCACCGTTCTCGTCGTGGTGCCAGCAACCGCAGCAAGCTGCCCGATCCTCATGACCCGAGTCTCAACCATGACGCTGCGTCAAGGTCAAGCCGCGTCTGCCGCACTGCGAAGCGCTCGCGGACCTCGGTACGCTGTGCCGCATGGCGAGGATGTGGTCACCACTGGCCCGGAGGCTGACTCTGGTTCAGCTCAGCTGGGTGGCCGTCCTGACGCTGGTGATCTCCGCGGCGACGACGATGGCCGGGCCGACCACGGTGGTCGGGGCCGCTGTCGCGATCATTCTCCTGCTCGCGATCGCCGGACAGGGCTCGTTGTCCCGGCTGCGCTCGCTGACCGAACCGACCGCGGGCCCACCACGAGACGAGCAGCGCCTCCGTGGCGCGTTCCGGCGGCAGAGCGCCCCGGACACCCCCGGTCGGCCCCGCCAACCACGAGCACCCGGACGGGCCCTGGCCGCCGCGCACTGATGCCGCGCGACCCCCTGGTCGACCGTCCTTCCACGCCGTGGTGATCCGCAGAGGATCCGGCGTGCCCCCTACCCGCACGATGCCGTGTGACGCTGCGTCGTGCAGCAAAGAGGTGCTCCAATGCTCGATTTCATCTATTACCCCGTGTCCGCGATCCTGTGGTTCTGGCACAGAGTGTTCGGCTCGGTCCTTGGCCCCGACAACGGGTTTGCCTGGGCGTCGGCGGTGGTGTTCCTGGTCTTCACCCTCCGTGTCTTGCTCCTCAAGCCCGCGATCAAACAGGTCCGCACCACCCTGCAGATGCAGGAGTTGCAACCGCAGATCAAGGCCCTGCAGAAGAAGTACGCCGGTGACCGGCAACGTCAGGCGAGCGAGATGCAGAAGCTGCAGAAGGAGCACGGGTTCAATCCGCTGATGGGGTGCCTGCCCGCGCTGGTTCAGGCGCCGGTGTTCCTCGGGCTGTACCACGTGCTGCGGTCGTTCAACCGCACCGGAACCGGGCTGGGCAACCTCGGAATGTCCCCCGAGGCCAACGCGAACACCGCGAACTACGTCTTCAGCGCCGCCGATGTGCAGTCGTTTCTCAGTGCCCGCCTGTTCGGCGCGCCGATCTCCGTCGCGGTGACCAGCCCGCAGAGCACGCTGGCGTCGTTCGCTCCGTACGGCGGAGTCCCGACCGTCGCGACGATTGCCGCGGTGGCGGTCCCGCTGATGGTGCTCGCAAGCCTTGCCACGCACTTCAACGCGAGGGCATCGGTGCGGCGGCAGAGCACGGACGCGGCAGCCAACCCGCAGGCGGCGATCATGAACAGGGTGATGCTGTGGATCTTCCCGCTCGGCGTCCTGGTCGGCGGACCGTTCCTGATGATTGCGATCTTGCTGTATTGGGTGAGCAACAACATCTGGACCTATGGCCAGCAGCACCTCGTGTTGGCCCGCATCGACCGGGAGAACGCCGCGAAGCGCCGGGTCAGGCGGTGATGCGCAGCGCGTTCACCCAGAGCCGGGTCGCGGTGCGGGTGAGGGCGTCGAGGTCGATGCCGTCCTCCTCCGCGGCATCGCCGGTGACGAAGTACCCGAACGCGAGTCGGCTGATCATGCCGGAGAGGGCGCGCGAGGACAGCAGCGGATCGAGGTCCACGTCGGCGAGCCCGCGCTTCTGCAGCGCCTCGATGCTGCGGGCGTTGCGCCGCACGAAGGCGTCCGCCCTGCGCTGCCGCAGCATTCGGAACTCGGGGTCGACGCTGGCGACCTGCTCGAGCAGGCCCATCAGCTTCGCGTTGCGGCGATACGCCTCGAAGTACGCCCGGTTGCTCGCCTCGATGATCGCGGCCGGATCGCCGTCGGCGTCCACGTGCGGCATGCCGGGATGCATCATGTCCTCCTGCGCGAGCTCGAGGACGGCGGCGAAGATCTCCTCCTTGCTGGCGAAGTAGGTGTAGAAGGTGCCCGCCGAGCACTTGGCTGCCGTGGTGATGTCGATCAGCCGCGTGTCCAGGTAGCCGGACTGTTCGAACACGGTGCGGGCGGCGGCGATGAGCGCGGACCGCGTGCGCAGCCCCCGCTCGGTGGCGGGGAGGTCACGGAGCAGCGCCGAGTTCGCCATCGACGGCGGGACGTCCTCGGGGATGGGTCGTGCTGCTGATCGTGCCATGTACACAGTTATAGCCCTGGGGCGCCGGATCAGGACCGCAGGTGCGCGAGGACCGCGAGCACCCGACGGTGCCCGCTGTCCGATGCCGACAGCCCGAGCTTGGCGAAGATGTTGCCGATGTGCTTGCTCACCGCGGTGTCGCTCACCACGAGTCTGCGGGCGATGTCGGTGTTGCCGAGCCCCTCCGCCATGAGGCCGAGCACCTCGGATTCGCGTGGGGTGAGGGTGCGGATCGGGTCGTCGGCGCGGCGCCGGCTCATCAGCTGGGAGATCACCTCGGGATCCATCACGGTGCCGCCGCCGACCACCCGGTGCAGGGCGTCGACGAACTCCTCCACCCTGCCGACCCGCTCCTTGAGCAGGTAGCCGACCCCGGACGCCCCGCCGGAGAGCAACTCCCCCGCGTACCGGTCCTCGACGTATGCGGACAGCACCAGCACCGGGAATCCGGGGCGCCGCCGGCGCGCCTCGATCGCGGCCTTGAGTCCCTCGTTGGTGAACGTCGGCGGCATCCGCACGTCGAGCACCGCGCCGTCCGGCGGGTCGGCCTCGAACGTGGCGAGGAACGTCTCGGCGTCGTCGACGGCGGCGGTCACCTCGACCCCGACGCTGCCAAGCAGCAGGACGAGGCCCTCCCGCAGCAGCGCGTCGTCCTCCGCGATCAGAATCCGCACGGCAGTGCCACCTCGATTCTCGTCGGCCCGCCGAGCGGGCTGTCCAGCGTCATCGTCCCCTCGAACGCTGCCACGCGGCGCCGGATCCCCGCCACTCCGCCGCCCGCCGCGGCGACGGCCCCGCCGACGCCGTCGTCCCGGACGTCGATGACCAGCGCCGCGCCCCGCTCGTCGTCGCGCGTGGACAGCGTCACCCGGACCTGCCCGGCGCCGCTGTGTTTGGCGACGTTGGTGAGGGCCTCGGCCACGACGAAGTAGGCGGCCGCCTCCACCGCGGCCGGTGCCCGCCGCAGCCCCTCGGTGTCCAGGACGCACGGCACCGTGCTGCGGCCCGCGAGCGCGGAGACCGCCCCGCCGAGCCCGAGTTCGTCGAGGATCGGCGGGTAGATGTCGTGGACGAGCGTCCGCAGTTCCGACAGCGCCTCCGCTGCCGCGTCCTGGGCCCGCAGCAGTTGCGGCCGCGCCTGATCGGGTGCAACCCGCAGGGAGCGTTCCGCGAGACCGAGCATCATGACGACGGCGACGAGCCGGTTCTGGGCGCCGTCGTGCAGGTCGCGTTCGATGCGGCGCAGTTCCGCGGCGTGCGCGTCGAGGGCGGCGGCCCGGCTCACGGTGAGCGCCGAGACCCGTTCGGACAGTTCGGTTTCCCGACCCGGGGCGAGGAGATTCCGCGCCAGACCTGCGATCCCCCGCGCCAGCAGCGGCGTCACCCACCACGCCAGGGTCAGATATCCGACCCCGACCAGCGGCGCCGCCGCCGCGCCCCACCACGAGGTGACGGGATAGAGGTTGCTCACCGGCTCGTCCGGCGGCAGCGCCCACCAGTAGAACGGGATCGCAAGGGAGTTCACGGCGGCGAGCGGGAGAACGATCGCGACAAGCCCGGACGTGAGCGCCGCGACGGAATGGACCGCGACCCACCCGAAGTCGCGGCGCGTCGACGGCGCGGTGAGCAGCCGGCGCAGGTCGTCGACACCGGGACGGTCGGAGACGGTCGGATACCGCTCGGGCACCTGCCGACCCGTGTACGCGGACGATCGTCGCCGCGCCCGGCCCGCCCACCACCGGAGCGCCCGCACGTAGGTGGGCACCGCGAGCCAGCCGACGATCAGGATCAGCATCGACCCGACCACCAGTCCGACCACGAGGAAGCAGAGCGAGACGACGGCAGCACCGGCCTCGACCACGAGGAAGCGGACGGCGCGCCACCGCTCGTTCAGGCGTTCGGTCCACTGCATCACCCCAGCATGCCGCACGCCGGCGGCGCCGTCGGTACAGCTGGCTACACCATCGATCGGGTACCGCACGGGATGTTCTGCGGCGTCGCCGATTCCTAGCGTTGTCGCCATGACCTCCTTCACCTCTCCCCTGCCCCCGGTGCAGAGTCCCCCGCAGTCGGCGGTCCGGCTCGCCGACGTGAGCAGAACGTACGGTTCTGGGCGCACGCAGGTCACCGCGCTCGACGCCGTCAGCCTGTCCCTCGCCCCGGGCAGTTTCACCGCGATCATGGGTCCGTCGGGCTCGGGCAAGAGCACGTTCCTGCACTGCGCTGCCGGACTCGACCGGCCCACCCGCGGGTCGGTGTGGCTCGGCGACACCGAGATCAGCGCCCTGAAACCCAAGGCCCGCACGATCTTCCGACGCGACCACATCGGGTTCGTGTTCCAGGCGTACAACCTCATGGCCGCACTCACCGTCGAACAGAACGTGACGCTGCCGCTGCTGCTGGCTGGCCGCCGCGCGGACCGCGCGCACCTCGACCACGTGCTGGACGCGGTCGGCCTGGCCGACAAGCGCCGCCGACGGCCCGCCGAGATGTCCGGTGGCCAGCAGCAGCGGGTCGCGATCGCGCGGGCGTTGATCACGCGGCCGCACGCGGTGTTCGCCGACGAGCCGACCGGCGCGCTCGATTCCCGCACCGGACGCCAGGTGCTGGACCTGCTGCGCCGCACCACCACCGACCTCGGTCAGACGATCGTCATGGTCACCCACGATCCGGTGGCCGCCGCGCACGCCGACCGGGTGCTGTTCCTCGCCGACGGTCGTCTCGTCGGACGGATGGATGCACCGAGCGCCGCGGCGGTCGCCGACCATATGACCCATCTCGGGGAGTGGTGAGCATGCGTCGCTCCCGTCTGCCGCGGCTGGCGCTCGCGAACGTGCGGCAGCGCCGGGGCAGTTTCGCGGCCGTGTTCGTCGCCGTGTTCTGCGCGGCGGCCCTCACCTGCGGGCTGGCGGTGCTGTTCGAGTCCGGGATCCGCGGCGGCGTCACCCCGCACCGGTATGCGGGGGCCGACGTCGTCGTCGGCGCGCCGCAGGCCCTGGACGTGCGTGAGGGTGTCGACGAACCGTTCGTCGAACGCGCACTGCTCCCCGACTCCGTGGTTGACGACCTGTCCCGGATGCCGGGGGTGCGGGCGGCGGTCGCCGACCGCGCGGTGCCGCTGGCCACCGACGACGGTGCCCTGCGGACCGCGCACCCGTGGTCGTCGACGGTGCTGGCGCCGTACACGCTCGCCGACGGCCGCGCCCCCGCGGCGTCCGACGAGGTCGTGGTGACCGGGGGCGGCACGGTCGGTGACCGGATCACGTTGCGGCACGGCGGTATCGGCGACGAGTACACCGTCGTCGGGGTCGTGTCGGCCCCCCGGCCCGAGCCCGCCGACCGGCTGGCGACGGTGTTCCTGTCCGACGCCCGGATCGGCGACCTGTGGCCGCACCCCGGCGGGGTTGCCGCGGTCGGTCTGCTCGCCGACGACGGGGTGGACGCCGACTCGCTCGCGGCACGCGCACGAGACGCGCTGCCGGGCCTCGACGTGACCACCCACACCGGTGACGGCCGCGGCGACGTCGAATTCCTCGATGCCGGTGCCGCCCGCAGCGAGCTGATGGCGCTGTCCGCGGCGTTCGCGGGCGTGGCGATCCTCATCGCGATGTTCGTGGTGTCGAGCACCCTGTCGCTGTCGATCCAGCAGCGCCGCCGCGAGTTCGCGCTGCTGCGGGCGACGGGCGCAACACCGGGCCAGGTGCACCGGCTGGTCGGCACCGAGGTGCTGCTCGTCGCGGGCGTCGCCGCGCTGCTCGGTACCGCACCCGGCTACGCGCTCGCCCGACTCCTGCGCCTCCAGTTCGTCGACGCGGGGGTGCTGCCGACGGACTTCGCGCTCGCGGCGGGTCCGATCCCCGCCGTCGTCGGCGCCGTCCTCGCGCTCGTGACGGCTCGGATCGCGGGCGCGGGCGCGGCCCGCCGTCCGGCCCGCCTCGATCCCACCGAGGCGCTGCGGGAATCCGCGGTCGAACAGGCATCCCTCGGCTGGGGTCGGCTCGTCACCGGGGTCGTGTTCGGCGTCGGCGGTATCGCGACGTCGCTGTTGCCGATGGTGCTGCCGGGTCCGGCGGCGCTCGCCGGTGCCGGCGGGTCGGCGATGCTGCTGGTGATCGCGGTGGCGCTGCTGGGCCCGGTTCTCGTCCGCGGCGCGGTCCGCTGGTTCGGCGGGCCGCTGCGCCGCAGCGGGTCCCCGGCGCGGGTGCTCGCCGCCGCGAACGCGGGCACCCGGTCCCGGCGGCTGGCGTCCGCGATCACCCCGCTGGCGTTGGCGATCGCGATCGGCGGCGTCCAACTGTTCACGCAGGACACCGTGTCCGCGGCCGCCGACGACCAGTCCCGCAGCGGCATCACCGCGGACCTCGTCGTCACCGGACCGGCCGGGCTGTCCCCGACGCTGATCGACGGCATCACAGCGAACGACGCTGTCCGTCAGGTGAATCCGATCGCCCGCAGCACCGCCCTGTTCAGCACCGGCGGGGAGAACCCGACCACGCAGACGTACCCGGTCCAGGGCATCGACCCGGCAACGACCGCGTCCACCCTCGACCTCGATGTCCGCGGCGGCGACCTGGGACGGCTGCGGGACGGCACCGTCGCGCTGTCCACCGACGCGGCGTTCGCGATGAGCGCCCGCATCGGCGGCACCGTCGCGCTGCGGCTCGGCGACGGCACCCTCGTCACCCCGGAGGTGGTCGCGACGTATGGGCGCGGCCTCGGCTTCGGCGACGTGACCCTGCCCGTGGCGTCGGTGCGCGCGCACACCACCTCCGGCCTGACCGACATGCTGCTGGTGTCCGCGCATCCCGGCCGCGTCGACGAGGCGCGCACCGCGATCACCGCGCTCGGTGGCGTCGCCGTCGCCGACCGCGGCGAGTTCGCGGCCGCCGGGCAGGAGCAGCGGCGCATGCAGTCCGGCGTGAACCTGGTGGTGCTGGCCGTGCTGCTCGGCTACCTCGCGGTGGCCGTCGTGAACACGCTCGTGCTGGCCACCGCCGAACGCGGCCGCGAGTTCGCGCTGCTCCGCCTGGTCGGGGCGAGCACCCGGCAGGTGCGGGCGATGATGCGCACCGAATCGGTGATCGTCGTGACGGTCGCGGCGGTCCTGGGCACGGTGATCGCGGCACCCCCGCTCGCGGGGATCGCGGTCGCGGTGTCGGGGCAGCCGATCCCCACCGTGTCGCCCACCGTCTACGGGCTGCTCATTGCGGGCACGGTGCTGCTGGGGCTGGTCGCGATCGCGGTCCCGACCCGGACCGCGATGCGCGCCGACCCGGTCGCCGCGATCGGCACCCGCGAGTAGCGGACCCGGGACGCGCGGCCACCGAGTTCGCCTGCGCGCGGCGCGCCGGTCGGCGACGATGGTCGGGTCCGCGCGTCTCCGTATCGACAGGCAGTGAGGTCCACCCACGTCCACGCAGCCCCCCGAGCCCGACCCGCCCACCGACCCGAGCGGCGTCGAAGCCGTGCTCCGCCGGGCCGGGTGCGTGTTCGCCGAGGAGGAGGCCCGCCTGCTGCTCGGGGCGGCGCGGGACGGCGCGCACCTCGCCGGGCTGGTTCGGCAGCGGGTGACCGGGCGCCCGCTCGAACAGATCCTCGGGTGGGCCGAGTTCTGCGGCCTGCGGGTCGCCGTCGCGCCGGGCGTCTTCGTCCCCCGCCGGCGCACCGAGTTCCTCGTCGAGCAGGCGACCGGGCTGCTGCCGCGGGCCGGGGCGTCGGTGCTGGACCTGTGCTGCGGGTCGGGGGCGGTCGGTGCGGCGCTGCTGTCCACCTCGACGGTCGTGCTGCACGCCAGCGACATCGATCCGGTCGCGGTCGCCTGCGCCCGCCGCAACCTGCCCGCCACGCCGGTGCACTGCGGTGACCTGTACGACCCGCTGCCCGCGGAGCTGCGCGGCCGGGTCGACGTCGTGGTCGTGAACGCCCCGTACGTGCCGTCCGACGCGATCGCGACGATGCCCGCGGAGGCGCGCCTGCACGAACCGCGCACCGCGCTCGACGGCGGACCCGACGGCGTCGACGTCCATCGCCGGGTCGCGGCGGCGGCACCGGGGTGGCTGGCGCCCGGCGGTCACCTGCTGGTCGAAACCAGTCGGCGGCAGGCGCGGTGGACGGCCGATGCCTGCACGCGGGCCGGTCTCGTCGCCCGGGTGGTGCACTCCCCCCGGCTCGACGCGATCGTCGTCGTCGCGGAGGCGCCGATACGTTAAGGCCAGCGCGTGAGCCCGGTTATGCTGCGGCCGTGACCATCTCCCTGTGTGTGCTGCTGTGGGCCCGTCCCGGCGAGGAGGACGGCCTCGTCGCCTACGAGGATCGGGTGCTCGAACTCGTCACCGAGCACGGCGGCCGGGTGCTGCAACGCGCCCGCACCGACGGTTCCGGCGGGCAGCCGCTCGAGATTCAGCTGTTCACGTTCGCGAGCCAGTCCGCGATGGACGGGTACATGGCCGACGACCGCAGGCTCGCGCTCGCCGCCGAACGCGACCGTGTCGTGGCCCGCACCGAGATCATGCCGGTCACCGTGCAGTGAGGGCCAGCGGCAAAAGCCGTTGCCGCACCGACTGCGGTGTCCGTACCGTCGAGGTGACCGCCGTGCCGTCTATCGAAGGACCGATCGCGCCATGCTCCCCGTCACCGAGGCCGACATCCGGGCCTCGTTCGTCAACTGCTCCAAGGGTGACGCCAAGCGCCTGTCCGTCCCGAGGGACCTCGCCGACCGCCCCTGGCAGGACCTCGACTTCCTCGGCTGGAGCGATCCGACGTTGCGCGGCCGCTGCTACATCGTCGTCCCCCTCGGCGACGACCTGGCCGGGGTGGCGTTCCGGTACGCGACCGGCGGAACGGGCAAGGCGCAGATGTGCGCGATCTGCAAGACCACCCACACCGGCGGCGGTGTGTCGCTGATGACCGCGACGAAGGCGGGTGACGCGGGGCGACGCGGCAACACGGTCGGCATCTACATGTGCACCGACCTCGCGTGCTCGCTATACGCCCGCAACAAGCGCCGCCCCGCCGCCGGGAACCGCTACCGGGAGAGCCTCACCGACGAGGAGAAGGTGGCGCGGGTGCGCGACAACATCACCGCGTTCGTCACCGGCCTGTCGACCTGACCGTCCCGGGAACGAACACGTCCCGAACGCGTCCGGGCCCGGACGGTGCGTGACGCACCCTCCGGGCCCGGTAGACCGGCTTCGGGTCAGGCGCTGACCAGCTCGCCAGCAGCGGCGACCAGGCCGGCGACGACGGCGGCGACGTCGGCGGCAACCTCGGCGTTCTCGCTCGGGTGCTTGTCACCGAACTTGTCGAACGTGCCACCGATGGAGATGGAGACGTCCTCGACGACGGTGCCGCCGGCGATCCGGACCGCCTTGCGGGTGTCCTCGTGCGCCCAGACGGCGGCGTTCGGGGACGGCGATGCGCTGATCACGGCGACCGGCTTGTCCTTGACCGCACCGGCGCCGAACGGGCGGGAAATCCAGTCGATGGCGTTCTTCAGCACGGCCGGAATGGTGCCGTTGTACTCGGGGGTGACGAGCAGCAGGGCGTCGGCCTCACCGGCGGCCGAGCGCAGCGCCTGCGCGGCGGCGGGTGCGGCGTCGCCGTCGATGTCCTCGTTGTAGAACGGCAGCTCGCCGAGCCCCTCGTAGATCGTGACCTCGGCGCCTGCGGGGGCGCCCGAGACCGCGGTCTCGGCGAGCTGGCGGTTGACGGAGCCCGCGCGCAGGCTTCCGACGAGGACGAGGACACGGGTCTGAGACATACGGGCTTCCTTACGAGGTTCGTTGGGCTGGCTCGATCCAGCACGACCAGCTTAACCGGACCGCGGTCCGGTTGTATTCCCCGGCGGGTAGCATCACGGCGTGCAGTCCACCCCGATCCCGATGGCCGAGACCCACGAGGCCGAACGCTGCGACGCCGCCCGCAACCGCGCATTGTTGCTGGATGCGGCGGCGCTGCTGGTGGCCGAGCGGGGCGTCGACGCGGTCACGATGGACGCCGTCGCCGCGCGGGCCGGTGTGGGGAAGGGCACAGTCTTCCGTCGATTCGGCAGCCGGTCCGGCCTGATGCACGCCCTCCTCGACCACACCGAGAGCGAACTCCAGCACGCCTTCCTCGCCGGCCCCCCACCGCTCGGGCCCGGCGCGGACCCGCTCGACCGGCTGATCGCCTACGGCCGGGCCCGGCTGTCGATGGTTGGGGTGCAGGGCGACGTGCTGCGCGCGGTGGAGAGCTCGCCGGAACTGCGGTTCGGCGGGCCCGCCCGCAATGTCGCGCTGACCCACGTGGTCACCCTACTCCGGGGCACCGGCACCCCGGGCGACCTGCCGATCCTCGCGCACAGCCTGCTCGCCCCCCTCGAGGCGTCCCTGGTCCTGCACCAGGTCCGCGATCTGGGGATGCCGATCGACCGCGTCGCCGACGCTTGGGAGGACCTGGCACGCCGGGTGACATCGGCCTGATCCGAATCGGCCGCGCCGGTCACTACCCTGCACGTCATGCGCACTCTCCGACTCGCAGGCCTCATCGCCCTGACCGCCGCCCTCGCGGCGTGCTCCGACTCCAGCACGGCGTCGCCGGAGTCCCCGCAGGCCGATCTGCTCGGCCGCACCTTCGTCTCGACCACCGTCGACGGCACCCCGATCCCCGGCGGCGGGCCGCTCACGGTCGAGTTCGTCGAACCGGACCGGCTGGCGGCAACCGCGGGCTGCAACCGGGCCACCGGCACCGCCGACTTCTCCGGCGGCACGATCACCGCGGGCGCACTGGCGACCACGATGATGGCCTGCGTCGGGGACGTCGGCGAATCCGACGCGTGGCTGACCGAGTTCTTCACCGCGAACCCGCAGTGGAGCCTCGACGGCGACACCCTGCACCTGCGCACCGGCGCCGCGGACGTCACCCTCCTCGACAAGAAGGTCGCCCAACCGGACCGCCCGTTGACGGGCACGACGTGGGTGGTCGATTCCACGATCAGCCCGACCGCGGTCACCGCGTCCCGCGCGATCGAGGAGTCGGCACCGTCCCTGCAGATCGGGGACGACGGCGCGGTCACCGGCTCGACCGGATGCAACACCTTCACCGGCACCGCGCAGGTCGCCGACGACAGCGTCACGTTCGGTCCGCTCGCCACCACAAGGAAGATGTGCCCGCCGGACGTCGCGGAGGTCGAACGCGCGGTCCTGTCCGCACTCGACGGCGCCACCACGGTGACGATCGACGCCGACCGGATGCGCCTGATGAACGACAACGGCACCGGGCTCGGCCTGCGCGCGCGCTGACCGGCCGGTGCCGCGGGATCAGTAGTTGGTGTCGAGCCAGGACCCGAGGATCCGGGCACTGGCATCGACCTGCGCGGGCCAGTCCATCGCGGACTCGTCGGCGTGGTCGCTGACGTGCTTGACCAACCGGCACCGCACACCCATCCTGGCGCAGGACGCGGCCACCGCGAATCCCTCCATGTCGACCAGGTCGGCGCGGCGGGACAGGTCCTCGCGCAGCACCGGGTCGGACACGAACACGTCGCCGGTGGCGAGCACCGACCCGTCGCCGCCCTCGAGTGAAATCCGGTCCTGCGCCGGGTAACCCAGGGTGCGCAGCACGTCGGCGCTGAGATCGTGGTTGAGCACCTCGGACGGCACATACAACCCGCTCGACGCGCAGGCGGCGTCATCTGCGCTGTGATGGCCGCGCAACGCGCCCGCGGTGCCGATGTTGACCACCGTCGGGCGGGCACCGTCCGGGTGCGCGGCCAACGCCTCGGTGACCGCGATCGCCGCGTCGACCTTCCCGATCCCGGTGACGAGCACCTCGAACCGCGGCGGCACGTGCGCGGCCTCGGCGAGCGTGGCGGAGACGACGAGGACGGGGAGCGGGTGTTCGCGAATGACATGGGTCACGCCGAAAACAGTAGTCTGCGCGCGGCGCCGGGCCCCTCGCTAGAGTCACCGCATGGCCACACTGCGTGCTCGAATCCTGCAGGAACTCGGCGCGAAGCCGACGATCGACCCCGCCGCCGAGATCCGGGACCGGATCGACTTCCTCAAGGCATACCTGCGGTCCACCCCGGCGAAGGGCTTCGTGCTCGGCATCAGCGGCGGACAGGACAGCACCCTCGCCGGGCGGCTGTGCCAGCTCGCCGCCGAGGAACTCCGGGCCGAGGGTCGGGGCGCCGAATTCGTCGCAGTCCGACTGCCGTACGGGGTGCAGGCCGATGAGCACGACGCGCAGGTCGCGCTGACGTTCATCGAGCCGGACCGGTCGATCACCGTCAACATCAAACCGAGCGCGGACGCGGCGGCAGCGGAGAGCGCCGCCGGGCTCGCCGAGGTGCTCGGGCACGACGGCGCGCTGCGGGACTTCGTCCGCGGCAACGTCAAGGCCAGGGAGCGGATGGTCATCCAGTACGCGATCGCGGGCGAACTCGGCCATCTCGTGGTCGGCACCGATCATGCGGCGGAGGCGATCACCGGGTTCTTCACCAAGTACGGCGACGGCGGCGTCGACGTCACCCCGCTCACCGGGCTGTCCAAGCGTCAGGGTGCGGCCCTGCTCCAGCATCTCGGTGCGCCGGACAGCAGTTGGCGCAAGGTGCCGACCGCGGATCTCGAGGACGACCGTCCCGCGCTGCCCGACGAGGAGGCATTGGGCCTGCGCTACAGCGAGATCGACGACTACCTGGAGGGCCGCGACGTCACCGCCGCGGTCGCGGAGAAGCTGGAGGGCATGTACCTGGGCACCCGGCACAAGCGCACCGTCCCGGTGTCCCCGCTCGACGACTGGTGGCGGTGACGCCGGTCAGCCGCCCGCGAACGGGGGCAGCACGTCCACCCGCGCCGCGGCGGGCGCGTCGAGGTCGCGGGTGAGTTCGTCGTTCTGTAGGAACGCGGCGACCCGCAGCACCCGTTCCATCGCCGCGCCGTGCCGGTCGGCGAGCGCGGACCGCAGATCGCCGAGCGTGCCGCCCGCCGCCAACGGCACCTGCTCCGCCCCGCACCGCGCGGCCTCCGCCGCGGCCGCGAAGTAGCGCACCGTCACCATCGTCTCAGCCACCGATCGCTCCCATGCTGCGTTGCGGCGGCGCGAAGCCAGCCGAGTCGATGCCGTGCCCGGCCCACTTGGTCCACATCGCGCCCCGCCACAGGTCGGCGAGTTCGGTGTCGGTCGCCCCCGACCGCAGCGCCGCACGCAGGTCGGTCTCGGCGTCACTGAACAGGCAGGACCGCACCGTTCCCTCCGCCGTGAGCCGGGTCCGGTCGCAGTCCGCGCAGAAGTTGCGGGTGACCGAGGCGATGATCCCGACGGTCGCGGGGCCGCCGCCGACCAGCCACTCCTCGGCGGGCGCGGCCGGATCGTCCCTGCCGACCGCGGCCAGCTCGAAACGCTCCCCGAGCACCTCAAGCAGCCGCTGCGCGTCGACCATCGCGTCCCGATCCCAGGCCTGATCCGCGTCGAGGGGCATCTCCTCGATGAACCGCAGGTGCACCCCGGCGTCCAGGCACCACTGCAGCAGATCCGCCGCACCCACCAGGGTTTCGGGCATCAGCACCGCGTTGACCTTCACCGGTGCCAGGCCTGCGCGGGCCGCGGCGCGGATCCCGGCGAGCACGGACGGCAGCCGGTCCCGCCGGGTCAGCTCCGCGAAGTGGGCGCGGTCGACCGTGTCGAGGGAAATGTTGACCCGGGTCAGCCCGGCGTCCACCAGCCCCCGCGCCCGGTGCTCGAGACCGACGGCGTTGGTGGTCATCGACAGCGGAATGCCGGGAACCGCGGCGGCGCAGCCCCCGATGATCTCCTCGAGGTCGCGGCGCATCAGCGGTTCGCCGCCGGTGAAGCGCACCTCGCGGACACCGAGATCCCGCACCGCGATCCCCACCAGCCGGACGATCTCGTCGGCGGACAGCAGCCGCTGCCGCGGAATCGAGGGCAGCCCCTCCGCCGGCATGCAGTAGGTGCACCGCAGCGAACACTTCTCGGTGATGGACACCCGCAGGTCACGGGCGACGCGGCCGAAGCGGTCCACCAGCTCCGGGGAGTCCGGCCGGTCCCGCGCATCGGTGGTCGCGCGCACGCGCGGCAATCCGATCGACACGGGGCGCAGCGTTGCGGTCATCAGCTCACCACCTTCGTCATCATTCGAGTATGACCGCAAACGTGTGTCGTCCGCGTTGCCACGCCACCACGGGCACGCGGTCCGGCGTGTGAGTGCCCGCCGCCTAGAATCGGCGTTCACGCCACAGGGAGGGTCATGACCAGCAGATCCGTCGACGAGCACGCGCAGGCGATCCGGGCGGCGCTTGCCGCAGCGCTGACGCCCCGCGCCGAGGAGGTTCCGGTCCGCGACGCGCTCGGCCGGGTCCTCGCCGGCGACGTGTCCGCGGAGATCGACCTGCCGGTGTTCCGGAACTCGCAGATGGACGGCTACGCGGTCGCCGCGGCGGACGTCCCGCACCCGCCGGTGACGCTGCCGGTGGTCGGCACCGTCGCCGCCGGTGACGCCGGACCCCGCCACCTCGCCGCCGGGACGGCCGTGAAGATCATGACCGGCGCACCGGTGCCACCGGGCGCCGACTGCGTGATCCCGGTCGAGGACACCGCGCCGGACGGCACCGGGGTGCGCATCCTCGCGTCCCGGCGGCCGGGTGACTTCGTGCGCGAGGCGGGCAGCGACGTCCGTGCCGGCGAGACGCTGCTGCGGGCCGGCGCGCGGCTGACCGCCCGGCAGCTGGCGATGTTCGCGGCGGTCGGTCTCGCCCGGGTGCCGGTGCTGCGGCGGCCGCGGGTCGCGGTGATCGCGACCGGCGCCGAACTGGTGCCCGCAGGCACGACGCTGCGGCCCGGCCAGATCTACGAGTCGAACTCGACCGGCCTTGCCGCGTGCGTCACCGCCAACGGCGGCGACCCGGTCCTGGTGGGGCGCAGTTCGGACACCCCTGCCGAGTTCGGGGACCTGCTGACGCGGGCGGTGGCGACCGCCGACGTGGTGCTCACCTCGGGTGGCGTGTCGATGGGCGACTTCGAGGTGGTCCGGGAGGTGCTGACCCCGCTCGGTGGGTGGTTCGGGCATGTGGCGATGCAGCCGGGCGGACCGCAGGGCCTGACCGTCGTCGACGGGGTTCCGGTGCTCAGCTTCCCCGGGAACCCGGTCAGCAGCCTGGTCTCGTTCGAGGTGTTCGCCCGCGCCGAACTGCGTCGCGCGGCCGGGCTCGCGGCCCGGGCCACCGGTCGTGCGACACTCACCGCTCCGGTGCAGTCGCCGCCGGGGAAGCGGCAGTTCCTGCGGGGCCGCCGGGTCCCCGGCGGGGTGACACTGGAATCGGGACCCGGATCCCACCTGGTGGCGGCGCTGGCCAGGGCGGAGGTACTTCTCGACATTCCGGAGGACGTGACGACGATGCAGGCGGGAGACGACGTGCGGGTGTGGGACCTGTGAGCGGCGACCTGACACACCTCGACGGCGAGGGGCGGGCCCGGATGGTCGATGTCGGGGCGAAGGCCGTCACCGCCCGGGTCGCGGTCGCGGCGGGCGAACTGCGCACCACCGCCGAGGTGATCGCGTTGGTGCGCGCCGACGACCTGCCGAAGGCCGACGTGCTGGCCACCGCCCGGATCGCCGGGATCGCCGGGGCGAAGCGGACATCCGAGCTGATCCCGCTGTGCCACCAGATCGCGCTGTCGTCGGTGAAGGTCGAGTTCGGGTTCACCGACACCTCGATCACCATCGAGGCCCGCGCGAAGACCACCGGGCAGACCGGCGTGGAGATGGAGGCGCTGACCGCGGTCGCGGTGGCCGGGTTGACGCTGCACGACATGGTCAAGGCCGTGGATCCGGCCGCGGTCCTCGACGGGGTGCGGCTGCTGACGAAATCGGGTGGCAAGCGCGGCAACTGGGCACGCGAGGACGCCGCGGGCCGGTCGCCTGCGGCCGGGGTCGCCGATGCGGGGCCCCGATCCGCGGTCGTGCTGGTGGCGTCCACCGCCGGCGCGGCGGGGAGCAGGGCGGACACCACCGGCCCGGCGCTGGCGGCCTGGCTGGACGGTCTCGGTTTCGCGGTGCGCGGGCCGCTGGTGTACGCGGACGCGGACATCGACGCGGGCCTCGCCGACGCCCTCACCGGTCACCCCGCCCTGGTGGTGAGCACCGGCGGCACCGGGGTCTCGCCGACGGACCGCACGCCCGAGGCCACCGCGGCCGTCCTCGACCGCGAGCTGCCCGGCGTCGCGGAGTCGCTGCGGCGCAAGGGCGCCGAGCAGACCACGTTCGCGTCGCTGAGCCGCGGCCTGGTTGGGCTCGCTGGCCGGACCGTGGTGGTGAACCTGCCCGGCTCCACCGGCGGGGTGCGGGATGGCATGGCGGTACTGGAGCCGATTCTCGACCATCTGCTGGCGCAGGTGGCCGGTGAGGGGATGCACGATGCGTGAGCTGTTGGCCGCGATCTCGGACCGGCCGCTGGACGCGGCGGCGGTGGACGCCGCCGTCGCCGGGCCCGAACACGGTGCGGTGGTGCTGTTCAGCGGCGTCGTCCGCAATCATGATGAGGGACAGTCTGTTTCCGCGCTCGAGTACTCGGCGCACCCGGACGCGGAGACGTTTCTGCGCCGCTGCTGTGAACAGGTGTCGGCGGAGTCCGGGCTCCCCGTCGCCGCCGTGCATCGGGTGGGCCCGCTGGCCGTCGGCGACCTGGCCCTCGTCGCGGCGGTCGCGGCGCCGCATCGCGCCGAGGCGTTCGCGGCGTGCGCGTTGCTGGTGGAGCGGATCAAGGCGGAGGTGCCGATCTGGAAGCGTCAGCACTTCGACGGCGGTGTCACCGAATGGGTTGGGCTGTGACGCCGAGGGAGAGCACGCCACCCATGGTGTGACCCAGGCAACGGCCCGGCACCCGACGGGTCGGCTATGCTGGCACCCACATGGCGCGAGTCCCACTGCGCCAGCCGTCGTGGAACGGTTTTCACGTGCCAAGCACGAACTCTTCTTACGGCGATCGATTTTGCCCACCGGCAATCTCGCCAGACTTGTGCTGATGAGGCGCGTGAACCCGCGGGTTCCCGTGCTGCGCAGCGCAACCCGATGCCCGAAAGGCACTCGACACATGACCGCGTCCTTCGCCGAACTCGGCGTGCCCGCTCCCCTCGTGACGGCGCTCGCCGACGGTGGAATCACCGCCCCGTTCCCGATCCAGGTCGACACCCTGCCCGACACCCTCGCCGGACGTGACGTCCTCGGCCGCGGAAAGACCGGCAGCGGAAAGACCCTCGCCTTCTCCATCCCGATGGTGACGCGCCTCTCCGGCGACCTGGCAGCCAAGCGCAGGCCCCGCACCCCCCGCGGTCTCGTGCTCGCCCCGACCCGCGAACTCGCCACCCAGATCACCGCGACCCTGCAGCCGATGGCCGACGCCGCGGGCCTGCGGGTGACCACGATCTTCGGCGGCATCTCCCAGCACCGTCAGGTGAAGGCGCTCGACGCCGGGGTCGACATCGTCGTCGCCTGCCCCGGGCGTCTCGAGGACCTGATGAAGCAGGGTCTGGTGTCCCTCGACGCGATCGCGATCACCGTCCTCGACGAGGCCGACCACATGGCCGACCTCGGATTCCTGCCCGGTGTCACGCGAATCCTCAAGGCCACCCCGGACTCCGGGCAGCGGCTGCTGTTCTCCGCGACCCTCGACAACGGCGTCGACATCCTGGTCAAGAAGTTCCTGCACAACCAGGTGCTGCACTCGGTGGACGAGGCAAACTCCCCCGTCGCCGCGATGACCCATCACGTGTTCGACGTCGCGGGGACCGCCGAGAAGAAGGACCTGGTGCACAAGCTCGCCTCCGGGACCGGCCGCCGAATCCTGTTCATGCGCACCAAGCATCAGGCACGCAAGCTCGCCAAGCAGCTCACCGAGTCCGGCATCCCGTCGGTCGACCTGCACGGCAACCTCTCGCAGAACGCCCGCGACCGGAACCTGGCCGCGTTCTCGTCGGGTGAGGCGCGCGTGCTGGTGGCCACCGACGTCGCCGCCCGCGGTGTGCACGTCGACGAGGTCGCGCTCGTCGTCCACGTCGACCCGCCCGCCGAACACAAGGCATACCTGCACCGGTCGGGCCGCACCGCCCGCGCGGGCAGCGCCGGTGACGTGGTCACCGTCGTCCTTCCCGAGCAGCGCAAGGATCTCGCGCTGCTGATGCGCAAGGCCAAGATCACCGTCACCCCGCAGCAGGTGACCGCGGCCTCCCCCGCGGTCGTCGACCTGGTCGGCGAGATCGCACCGCACGTGGTACCCGCCCCGAAGCCGGCGACGCAGCCGAGCGGGCAGGGCGGCGGTCGTCGCGGCGGCGGGCAGGGCGGCGGGCAGCGCCGCGGCGGCCAGAACGGCGGCCGCCCGGCGGCCGACGGCGGCGGCCGACGCCGCGGTCAGGGCGCGGCGGAC
>NZ_JBHXNU010000011.1:137481-165803 GCF_042719255.1 Rhodococcus sp. NPDC058532 | reverse complement strand
TGTTTCTAGACAATCCAGAACGCTACTGGGAGAACGGCGTGCGCCTCATTTGGTACGGGGTTCCACCCACGGACACGTCACAAGAGCCTGATTTTTACCCCGATCGGGGTAAAAATCACGCACGGCGCCGCAAGCGACTTACAGCAGCGCGGCCAGCCTGGCCGCGAGGACATCCCAGCGCCACTGCTCGGACACCCAGGTGCGGCCGGCGACGCCCATCGCCGCTGCCCGGTCACGGTCCGAGAGGACCGCGACGATCGTGTCCGCCACCGACCGCACCGACCGGCCGTCGACGACGTGCCCGGTCTCCCCCTCCCGCACCGTCTCCGGGGCGCCACCGGAATCGCCGGCAACCACCGGGACGCCGGTCGCGGAGGCCTCCAGGAACACGATCCCGAGTCCCTCGACATCGAGTCCCGCGCCCCGGGTGCGGCAGGGCATCGCGAACACGTCGGCGATGGTGTGGTGGGCCGCGAGCTCCGCCGACGGCACCCCTCCGGTGAACACGACGTGCTCCTCGACGCCGACCGCGACCGCGAGCCTGCGCAGGGATTCGGCGTAGGGGCCGCCGCCGACGATCACCAGCACCGCACCGTCGATCGCCGCCCGGATCCGCGGCAACGCCCGGATCAGGACGTCCTGACCCTTGCGCGGCACCAGCCGGGACAGGCACAGGATGGTCGGCCGCTCGCCAAGGCCGTACCGGGCCCGCAGCTCGGCCCGCGCCGCCGGGTCCGGGCGGAAGCGGTCACTGTCCACGCCGGGCGGGACGTGCTCGAGGCCGGCGTGCGGCCCGAACGCGGCGGAGAACCGGCGCCGGGTGTACTTGCTGACATAGGTGATCGCATCGGTGGTGTCGCCGATCCGGCGCAGCGCCTGCCGTGCCCCGGGGATCATCGACCAGCCGACCTCGTGGCCGTGCGTGCTCGCGACGATCCGCTGTGCCCCCGCCCGTCGCAGGTGCGGGCCAAGCAACGCCAATGGCGCCGCCGCACCGAACCAGACGCTGTCGCAGTCGTGCGCGCGCACCAGTTTCGCGGCCCTCCGTGCCACCAGCGGGGTCGGCAGCATCAGCGTGGTGGGATGCCGGACCACCTCGAACGGCTGGGCGGCGTCGAACCTGCGGTGGCTGTCGCCGCGCCACCGCGGCGCGTACACCACCAGCTCGTTCGCGGGCAACGCGGCGGTCAGCGACTGCAGATAGGACTGGATACCACCCGGTCGCGGTGGAAAGTCGTTCGTCACCAACAGGGTTCGGCGCATCCGTCCACCGTATTCGGTACCCGAACCTGCCGCGCCGCAGGGTCGGTCACGAGATCCGCGCCGCGAGCCAGGACCCCCACTGCCCAACCAGTTCCCGGCTGTCGATTCCGAGGGTCCGTTCGATCCGCTCGTCGGCAACCGGCGCCTCGACGGGTCCCGCCGCCAGTTCCCGGTACAGCGACCGCAGCCGGTCCTCCCCGAACTGGTCCGCGATGAACGCCGCCACCGTCCACGCCGATTCGTATGCGACCGTTGCGCGTTCACCACCTGCCGCGAAGTCCGCGTCGGCGGGCAGTCGGTCCGGGGGTCCGTGCATCGCGACGGCGGCGGACACGGTCGGAGCGACCGCATGGACGTCGACACCGGAGCCGCGGTGTCCGACGTAGTCCGCAAACCCCTCCAGCATCCACATCGGCGACCCGTCGAGGGTGTCGGCCCGGGTGGCGATGTGGGTGAGTTCGTGACGCAGCACCGACCGCCGGGCCCCCTCGGTCAGGCGGTTGCCCGCGGTGGGGCTGAACACGACCCGCTGCCCGGTGACGGCACCGGAGTCCGGCGCGACCGCATCGGAGGTCGCGACGGCCGCGATGTCGGCGCCGCTGTGCTCGGTGCCGACCTGCGCGGCGAACTCGTCCTGCTCGGCGGTCACCAGCACCACCGCTCGGCGGGACCAGTTCGGACCCCACATTTCGGTGACGGCGGGCACCGCCGCCACGAGGTCGGCGGCGACCGCGTCGACCCGCTCGTCCTGCCACGGATGGCCGATGACCACCGATGTCCCGCCGTCGGTCTGCACGGTCCGGACGGTCACCGGGCCGAAATCCCAGGGCCCACGCCAGGTTCGGCGGTCGTACTCCGGGAGCGGACGGTCGGAGACGAGTTTCCACTGCTCGCCGCGCCGCGCCACCACCAACGCCACCGGCTTGCGGGTCGGCCCAAGATCGGCGCCCGCGATCGCGTAGCGCAGATACACCTGCGGCGCCCACACATCGGTGGCCTGCAGTTGCTCGGCGAGGTCGGTCGGCACCGGCGTTTCCGGGCCGCGGCCGATCTCGTACCCGAAGTCGGCCAGCGGCACCGCGGCCAGCGCGTGCATCCTCCGCACCTCGGAGGGCAGGAATTCGGGCATCGCGCCCGGGTCGAACAGCGCGGCGAGCGCGGGCTCGTCCCCGGCGCGGACGGCCGCCGACCATCGGTCCAGCAGGTCGCGGACCCCGGTGCGGCGCGCCTCCTCGAACGGGTTGGCCTGCTCCGCGGTTGGCGCCTGCTGCGATTCGACGGAGGGCTGCTGCAGCACCAGGCCGGCCGCGCCAGCGACGACGGTCAGCAACCCGGCCAGCGCCAGCGCCTCCCAGGTCCGGATCGTGCGGCGAGCCGGCCGCGGCGCGTCCCCCCGTTCGATGATCAGTACCGGCGCGCGCCGTAGAACGGGTACGCGTCGACCGGCGCCACCTTCACCGGGACGCCGAAGGTGGAGGCGTGCACGATGTTCCCGTTGCCCGTGTACATCCCCACGTGCGAGGCGTCGGAGTAGTAGAGCACCAGGTCGCCCGGCTGCAGGTTCTCCTTGCGGACGGGGGTTCCGCCCGCGGCCTGCGCCTGACTCGAGCGGGGCAGGACCTTGCCGATCTGCTTGTACGCCCACACCATCAGGCCCGAGCAGTCGTAGCCGTCGGGTCCGGTCGCGCCCCACACGTAGGGCTTGCCGACCTGGGTGAGCGCCGCCTGCACGGCACTGGAGTTCGCGCCGGGGACCAGGCCGGCGAGGACCGTCGACGGGTCGAAGCCGGGCGGGAACGCGGACCCGGCGAGGGTGTCCTTCTCCGCGCTGGTCAGATCCGCGAACGCGGCCGTGACCTGGGATATCTGGCCCTGCAGGTCGCTCTGGGTTCGCTGCAGGTCGTCGCTGATCGAGCGGGCGTGCTCGGTGGCCGTCCTCGCGTCGTCCGCGGATTGCCGGGACGACTCCTCCGCGGCGACCGCGGCGTCGCTCGCCTCGGTGAACTCGCGGACCTGCGCGGCGGTGTCCGCGGAGAGCACGCTGAGCGTCGACATCTGGTCGAGGAGCTGCTGCGGCGAGTCCGACACCATCACCGCGAACAGCCGGTTGACGCGGCCGCCCTGATAGTTGGCGACGGTGAGCCGGTCCACCGCGGGCTGGAACCGGGCCATCGTCGCCCTGGCCTCGTCGAGACGGCGCAGGTCCTGCTCGTGCCGGGCCTCGGCGTCGCGCTGCACGGACAGCTTGGAGTCGAGGTCGATCTGCGCGTTGTGCATCGCCTCGGTGGTCTGTTCGGCCTTGCGGGACAGGTCCGCGAGCCGCTCGAGCGCGGCCGTCGGGTTGTCGATCGCGGGGTCGGCCACCGCGGGCCCGGTGCCCGCCGCGACGAGAACGAGTGAAAGCAGCCCGGTTGCGATCGCGGTAGACCGCGTCCTCAGTGACGCCACGTGCCGGGTGCTCCTGTTCTTTTCTTCACCGAAAGGTCTCGGCAAGGTTACGGAACGGCCCGCCGTGATGTCCACCCCGGTGTTCCGGACATTCCGCCCGCCGGTGACCCACCCCCGCATACGCCGACGGGCCCGCCGATCCGGTGTGGATCGACGGGCCCGTCGGCGGCTGGGCCGCCACGCTTCTTCCCCGAGCGTGGCGAGCGGCGATGTCAGTAGCGGCGGGCGCCGTCCATCGGCATCGAGGCGATCGGGGCGCGCTTGACCGGGGTGCCGGAGGTGGCGGCGTGGATGACCTCACCGTTGCCCGCGTAGATCCCCGAGTGCGATCCGCCGTAGAAGGACACGACGTCACCGGGCTGCAGCGCGTTGGTGGCCACCGGCGTTCCCGCTGCCGCCTGGTCGTAGCTGGTGCGCGGCAGGTTCAGGCCCGCCTGCTTGAAGGCCCACTGGATCAGGCCGGAGCAGTCGAAGGCGTCCGGGCCTGCGGCACCCCACACGTACGGCGAGCCAATCTTGCTGGCTGCCGCCTCGACGGCCTTCTGGCCTGCGGTGAGAATGGGGGCAGGGGCGGGCGCGGGGGCGCCGGGGAGGACCGGGAGCTGCGGGAGCCCGGGGATCTCGATGGTCTGCGCGGGAACGCCGGGGATGTCGAAGGTGCCGACGCCGGGAACCGTGACGGGCTCGGCAAGGGCGGGCGCCGCGGAGGCGGTGATCGCGCCGACGGCGAGAATGCCTGCGACGGCGACGCGCCGGGCCTTGATGATCGGTGTTGCCACGAAAGGAGGGGCCTTTCTTCCATTCTGCCGCCGACCGGGTTAGCTGACGGGTTCGGGCTGGGAAGATCAGCCCTACCCGGCGGCGCGCGGCTGCGCTCCGACGGGATTCACCCCAGTGGAAACGTGGGTCCCCGATTCGATTCCCTTGCGGGCCATCGATTAGGCGGTACCTCGCGATGCTGCGCCGGTGTGGCGCGGCAAGACTCCGCAAGGTCTCAACGAGATTACGAAAGGCCCCCGCCGCTGTCGATTCGACCGGGCGAGCAAACCGGACAATTGTCGCGTTTCGCCCACCAACCGACCGTCCGGCCCGATCTTGATCACAAACCGATAACGACCACCTGGTCTGTGTTCACCCGCCGCCTGCCGCGGACCCGGCGACGACGCCCGTCACCCGCACCAGCACGGTTCGTTCGTCCAGTTCAGTACCCTGCGGGCGATCACAACCGACCACTCGGTCGGCGCGGGGCCGCCCGCCGCATGGAGCCCGCAACCCGGTAGCGACATCCGCCGGGCGGGACGGCGGCGCCGACCCGACGCCGACGGCAAATCCGGATCCGTGTGACGCTCGTCTCAACACGGCCGGAACGGCGTGTCGGCGGGCCTGTCGGTGCCGCCGCCTAGCCTCGGCCAGGTGAGTTCCCGTGACGCCGCACACCAGCTGACGTTCGACGAGCTGGACACCCCGCTGCGGGACACCACCTTCGTCGTCGTCGACCTCGAGACCACCGGCAGCAGCGCAGGCGAGGACGCCATCACCGAGATCGGCGCGGTCAAGATCCGCGGCGGTGAGGTGATCGGCGAACTCGGCACCCTCGTCGACCCCGGTCGCACCGTGCCCCCGTACATCGTCCAGCTCACCGGCATCACCTCCGCGATGCTCGTCGACGCCCCGCGCATCGAGCGGGCGCTGCCCAGCTTCCTCGAGTTCGCCCGCGGCGCCGTCCTCGTCGCCCACAACGCACCGTTCGACGTCGGATTCCTGAAGGCCGCGGCGTCGCGGCTCGACCTCGCCTGGCCGCCGTTCCAGGTGCTGTGCACGGTCAAGCTCGCCCGCCGGGTGCTGTCCAGGGAGGAGGCGCCGTCGGTGAAGCTGTCCGCCCTTGCCGACCTGTTCCAGGTCACCACCCGACCCACGCACCGGGCCCTCGACGACGCCCGCGCCACCGTCGACGTTCTGCACGCCCTGATCGAGCGGGTCGGCAACCTCGGCGTGCACAGCTATCCCGAGCTCGTCGATTACCTGCCCAACGTGTCGGCGGCCCAACGGGGCAAGCGGGGGCTCGCCGCGCACCTGCCCCGCACCCCCGGCGTCTATCTGTTCCGCGGCCCCTCCGACGAGGTCCTCTACGTCGGCACCGCCGTGAACCTGCAGCGCCGGGTCCGCGGCTACTTCACCGGATCCGAGACCCGTGCCCGGATGAAGGAGATGGTGGCCCTCGCCACCCGCGTCGACCACGTCGAGTGCGCGCACGGGCTTGAGGCCGCGGTGCGCGAACTGCGCCTGCTCGCCGCGCACGCCCCGCCCTACAACCGCCGCTCGAAGTTCCCGAAACGCGCGTGGTGGATCACCATGACCGAGGAACCGTTTCCCCGGTTCTCGATCACGCGGACGCCGCGACCCGACGCCCTCGGCCCGTTCACGAGCCGCACCGACGCCGCCGACGTGGCAGCCACGATCGCCGAAGCATGCCGAATCCGCAGCTGCACCAAAAAGATTCGACCCGATCAGCTGCACGGGGCGGACTGCCCGGACGCGGCGGTCGGCGGCTGCCCGGCCGGCGGGGAGCCGCAGGACCCGGCCGGGTACGGCGCGGCCGTCGACGCCGCCCGCGCCCTCATCCGCGGCGCCGACGACACCGCCCTGCACCGGCTGCGCGCCCGGATCGACCACCTCGCGACCACCGAACTGTTCGAGAGCGCCGCCCGGCAGCGGGACCGCACCGCCGCCCTCGGCACGGCGCTGCGCCGCTGCCAACGGCTCGCCGCGGTCGCCGCCGTCGACGAACTGATCGCGGCCCGCCCCCGCGACGGCGGCGGCTGGGAGTTCGCGGTGATCCGCAGCGGCAGGCTCGCCTCCGCGGGTGTCGCGCAGCGGGGCGTCCCGCCGATGCCGGTGGTGGACGCCCTGACGCTGTCCGCGGAGGCGGTGCTGCCCGACCCGTCGCCGCTGCGTGGCGCGACGGCAGGGGAGGTCGGGTTGATCGCGTCCTGGCTCGACGGCCCCGGCGTTCGGATCGTCCGCACCAGCCACGGGTACGCCGAACCCGCGCACGGTGCAGGCGCGTGGCAGCAGTGGTGCGCGCTCGCGCGGGGCGCGGCGTCCTAGGCTGAGGACCACCCACCCCTGTTAGTAAGGAGCGAGATGATCAACGCCATCGTCCTCATTCACGCCGAGGCGAACCGCATCCCCGAGACCGCGCAGGCCGTCGCCGACATCACCGGGGTGTCCGAGGTGTACTCGTGCGCGGGCGACGTCGATCTGATCGCGATCGTCAAGGTCCGCGACCACGAGCAGATCGCCGATGTGGTGACGGGCTCGATCAACAAGGTGGACGGGGTGCTGCGCACCACCACCCACATCGCGTTCCGTTCCTATGCGAGCGCGGACGTCGAGGCCGCCTTCTCCATCGGCGAGTGACACCGGCCTGCGCCGCCGCCGCGCCTCGGCGCGGGCTGGCGGTCAGCCGGCGAGGCGGGTACTGACCGCGACCCAGCGGTCCAGCAACGCCGCGGCGGCGCCGCTGTCGATGACCTCGACGGCCCTGCCCATCCCCGCACGCAGGGCCTCGGTCAGGTCGCCGCCCAGGCCGCGATGGGCGGCGATCGCGGCACCCGCATTGAGCACGACAGCGTCGTGCACGGCGCCGCGGTCACCGGCAAGGACCGCCCGCGCGATCACCGCGTTCGCCTCGGCGTCCCCACCCCGCAGGGCGTCCAGCGGCACCCGGGCCACCCCGACCGCGGTCGGATCGATCCGGTCCTCGCGCACCTTCCCACCCTCGACGACGAACACGGTGCTGGTGGTCGAGGTGGTGATCTCGTCCAGTCCGTCGTCGCCGCGGACCACCAGCGCCGTCACCCCGCGCTCGGCGAGCACGCCGGCGACCACCGGCTGCAGGTCCGCGAACGCGCACCCGATCAGGCCGGCGCGGGGGCGGGCCGGGTTGGTCAACGGTCCGAGCACGTTAAACACCGTCGGGATGCCGATCTCCTTGCGGGGACCGGACGTGAACCGGAACGCCGGATGGAACGTCGGCGCGAAGCAGAAGCCGATCCCCACCTCACGCACGCACGCCGCGACCGCGGCCGGGTCCAGGCTGATCCGGACACCGAGCGCCTCGAGCACGTCCGCACCGCCGCTCTTCGACGACGCGGCCCGGTTGCCGTGCTTGACGACCCGCACCCCGGCCGCCGCGACCACCACCGACGCCATCGTCGAGATGTTCACGGTGTGCTGCCGGTCGCCGCCGGTACCGACGATGTCGACGGCATCGGAATCGACGTCGAGGGGACGGGCGTGCGCGAGCATCGCATCCGCGATCCCCCGCACCTCGGACGGCGTGGGGCCCTTCATCTTCAGCGCGATGCCGAACGCCGCGATCTGGGCGGAGGTGGCGTTGTCGGACATGATCTCGCCCATCGCCCACGAGGCGGTGGCCGCATCGAGATCGCGTCCGTCCGTCAGAGCGCCGAGCACCTCGGGCCACGTCCCCATTCCAACCGCCTCTTCGTCGTCGCTGTGATCCGGGGTGCAGCTTATGACGTCGTCCCGGCAGGGAACGACCGGCGGTGGCCGGTGGTCACCCGACCGCGGCGACGACCCGGGTCGCCAGGTCGTGCACCCGCTCGCACGGGTCGAACGGGATCGGCCCGCTCGCCTCGGCGGCGGCGTCGAGCTTCTTGGGGTGGACCTCGACGTCGATCAGGTGCCCGTTCCACTCCCCGGCCGGCTCCGACGGCCGGTAGGTGAGGTTCACCCCGCAGTACCGGGGCCGCTCCCATTGGCCCGGATCGGGGACGCCGTCGGACGACTCGATCCCGGTCAGGCCTGCCAGCGTGATCGGCCGCGCGCCGTCGTACAGCGCCTGCTCTGGGTTGAGGCTGAACAGCACCTCGACCTCCACCCGATACGCCTCGCCGTCCCTGGTGAGGCCGTATCCGCACTGGCCGACGCCGACCGTCGGCCGGTGGACGGTCCAGTCCGGGAAACTCGCGCGCACCAGGTCCTCAAGGCACGGGTCCTTTCCGATCAGGGAGCGGCCCTCGACCGGGACCGCTCGCGGCGGCAGCGCCACGATCCGGTCGATGATCCGGGCCAGGTAGTCGCTGGCCGCCGCGCAGCGGTCCGGCCACTCGCCGATCGCCTTGCCGTCGGACCCGACCCGGCGCACGCGCAGCGTCGCGTAGCGGCCGAAGGCGTCACCGTCGTCCACCTGCGGCAGGTGATACCAGCAGGTGTCCCGAGAGATGTCGTCGTCGGGGCCGGGATCGCGGTAGACGGTGTGCCCGCCGACGGTTTCCGCGTTCGCCTCGATGTCGGCCCGCGCCCGCGCGCTGCCCATCGTCAGCTCGAACACGTGGATCGGGCCCTGACCGTCGCCGACCACGAGGGTGCATCCGGACAGCCCCGGGCCGGTGTTCACGGCGGTCCGGGTGCCCCACCGCTCGGCGTACCCGCGATCGTGGATCGCGCAGCTGTCGGTGCCGCGGATCCGCGCCATCAGGTCGACCAGCGCGCCCGACGAGCCCCCCTCCGCGGCTTCCGAGGACCCGCCAGCGGCCGGATCCGGCGCGGCCGCGGCGTCGCTCGCCGGGATCGGGGTGCCCTCGAGTTGGGCGCATCCCGACACCCCGAGGCACAGCGCCACCGCAAGACCGACCGATACGACACCACGCAACACCCGCAACCCCCATGTGATCCCCCGGCACGGCGCGCCCTCCCCGGGACCGTCGTGCGTTTCGCCGCGGCAGAGTATCGGACGCCCCGGTGCCGGGCCGGCCTCGGGTCAGCCGGCGTCCCCGCCGACCGGTTGCAGCGCGTCCCATCCGACCGCCGTGCCCCCCGCCCGCTGCGCGAGCCCCGCCATCCGCGACTTCTCCTGCGCACAGTGCAGTGCGTCGAGGGCCTGGGTGCGCACCAGGGTCAGGGCGACGAGTTCGTCGCCGGGGGCCGCCTCCGGTGCGTCTACTGGCCGCACGGCGACGGTGTAGCCGTCCTGCGCGGCGAGCTCCGCGGCGCCGGCCACGGCGCGGGCGGGCAGCCGCAGGTGATGCCGCAGGACCGCCTCGTCCTCGGCCACCCACGCCGGGGTCGTCGCGGCCCCACGCTCGAGCGCGGCGCTGCACGATTCGGTGTCGTCGAAGCTCGCCGCGACCACCACCAGATCGGTGCGGTCCCGGTCCAGCGGCACCGTTCCTCCCCTGCCGAAAAGTGTCCGCCACCAACGTGCCCGCGCCATGTGACCACTCTCCCACGAGCGCCCACCTGCACAATCGCGGGCTGGGGCATACTGAAATTCGGGCACGACGCGCCAAGAACGGACCCGGGTGGTCCCGTCGTACGACAAGGCGTCATACTTCCTTCTGTGACGAGCGCAGTAGGGACCCAAGGATCCGCAATCACCCAGCGCGTGCACTCGCTGAACCGGCCGAACATGGTCAGCGTCGGCACCATTGTCTGGCTGTCCAGTGAGTTGATGTTCTTCGCTGGTTTGTTCGCGATGTATTTTGTCGCGCGCGCGCAGGCGAACGGCAACTGGCCGCCGGAGCCCACGGAGTTGAACCTGGCACTCGCCGTGCCGGTCACCGCGGTGCTCGTGGCGTCGTCGTTCACCTGCCAGATGGGCGTTTTCGCCGCCGAGCGCGGCGACGTCTTCGGCCTGCGCCGGTGGTACATCCTGACCCTGGCCATGGGCACGTTCTTCGTGCTCGGACAGGCATACGAGTACCTCCACCTGGTGCAGCACGGCACCACCTTCTCGAGCAGCGCCTACGGGTCGGTCTTCTACATCACGACCGGCTTCCACGGCCTGCACGTCATCGGTGGCCTCGTCGCTTTCGTCTTCTTGATCGTGCGAACCAAGGTCAGCAAGTTCACTCCCGCGCAGGCGACGGCTGCGATCGTCGTCTCGTACTACTGGCACTTCGTCGACATCGTGTGGATCGGCCTGTTCGCCACCATCTATTTCATCCGTTAGAAGCTGAACGCAGTACCCAGCCCAGTCCGTTCAGTCCGTCCCGCGAGACCAAAGGGATACAGATGAGTTCATCCCCCCCTTCACCAGCCGCCGACAGCGCGACTGCCACGAAAGCCCGTCGTCAGCGCAAGTTCCGTCGCCGCGTCACCGGCGCCCTGATCCTGATGATGGGACTCGTCGGCGCCGGCTTCCTCGCCTCGGCCCTGACGCCTGCGCCGCAGGTCGCGACCGCGTCCGAGGACCAGTCCGCGCTGATCCGTGAGGGCAAGCAGCTGTACGACACCTCGTGTGTCACCTGCCACGGCGCGAACCTGCAGGGTGTGCAGGACCGCGGCCCCAGCCTGATCGGTGTCGGTGAGGCCGCCGTGTACTTCCAGGTCTCGTCGGGCCGCATGCCCGCGATGCGCAACGAGGCCCAGGCCCTGCGCAAGCCGCCGAAGTTCGATGCGCGGCAGACCGACGCGATCGGTGCCTACATCCAGGCCAACGGCGGCGGCCCGACCGTGGTGCGGGACGAGAACGGCGAGGTGGCGACCACCTCGCTGCGCGGCAACGACATCGCCCGCGGCAGCGAGCTGTTCCGCCTGAACTGCGCCTCCTGCCACAACTTCACCGGCCGCGGCGGCGCGCTGTCCTCCGGTAAGTTCGCTCCCCCGCTCGACCCGGCCAGCGAGCAGCAGATCTACCAGGCCATGGCCACCGGCCCGCAGAACATGCCCAAGTTCTCGGATCGTCAGCTCAGCCCGGACGAGAAGCGCGACATCATCGCCTTCATCAAGTCCGCAGGCGAGACGAAGAACCCCGGCGGCTACGGCCTCGGTGGCTTCGGTCCGGCGTCCGAGGGCATGGCCATGTGGGCCATCGGAATCGTTGCCGTTGTCGGCGCAGCACTGTGGATCGGAGCAAGGTCATGAGCGACGCCGGTCACGGCGATACGCCGAAGAAGGACTACACCCCGGAGGAGCTCGACGCGATGAGTCGCGACGAACTCGTCACCCTGGGCACCAACCTGGACGGGGTCGACGTCGCGTTCCGGCGCGAGCGTTGGACGGTCGAGGGCACCAAGGCCGAGAAGCGCGCCGAGCGCGCCGTCGCCTACTGGTTCGCGCTCGCCGGCATCTCCGCGATCGCGTTCATCGCGATCTACCTCTTCTGGCCCTGGGAGTACAAGGGCATGGGTGAAGAGGGCTACGACATGTACAGCCTCTACACCCCGCTGATCGGCCTGACGATGGGTCTGGCGATCCTCGGCCTCGGTGTCGGTGCCGTGCTGTTCACCAAGAAGTTCATCCCCGAAGAGGTCTCCATCCAGGACCGGCACGACCAGGGCGGTTCCGCCGAGGTCGACCGTCGGACCATCGTCGCCCAGCTCGGCGACTCGCTGGAGACGTCGACGCTGGGTCGCCGCAAGCTGATCAAGCGGTCCCTCGGCTTCGGTGCTGGCGCGCTCGGCGTCATGGCGATCATGCCGCTCGGTGGCCTGATCAAGAACCCGTGGGCCAAGGGCGACAAGTCGGACCTGTGGACCTCGGGTTGGACCCCGACGTTCCCCGGCGAGACCATCTACCTGCGCCGCTACACCGGCCGCCCGCACGACATCGTGCTGGTGCGCCCGGAGGACCTCGACGCGGGCGCGATGGAGACGGTGTTCCCGTTCCGTGAGTCCGAGCGTGGCAACGAGAAGGCCCTCGCGCACGCGCTCAAGCGGGCCGACAACCCGGTCATGCTGATTCGCCTGCGGACCGAGGACAGCGACCGCGCGGTCCGCCGCAAGGGCCAGGAGAGCTTCAACTTCGGCGACTACTGGGCGTACTCGAAGCTGTGCACCCACCTGGGCTGCCCGACCTCGCTGTACGAGCAGCAGACCAACCGGATCCTGTGCCCGTGCCACCAGTCGCAGTTCGACGCCCTGCACTTCGGTAAGCCGATCTTCGGTCCCGCCGCTCGCGCCCTCCCCCAGTTGCCGATTACAGTCAACGAAGAGGGCTTCCTCGTCGCCAACGGTGACTTCGTCGAGGCCCTCGGCCCCGGATTTTGGGAGCGTCGTTCATGACAACCATCACTGGCGGCCAGTCGAAGGCCGCAGCGCACGCCGCGAAGGCGGGCGAGAACCTGGATTCGCGGTACCACCTCGCGGCGGGCATGCGCAAGCAGATCAACAAGGTCTTCCCGACCCACTGGTCCTTCATGCTCGGCGAGATCGCGCTGTACAGCTTCATCATCCTGCTGATCTCGGGTGTGTACCTCACCCTGTTCTTCGACCCGTCGATGGCGGAGGTCGTCTACAACGGCGCCTACCAGCCGCTGCGCGGCGTCGAGATGTCGAAGGCATACGCGACCACCCTGAACATCTCGTTCGAGGTGCGCGGTGGCCTGTTCGTCCGGCAGATCCACCACTGGGCCGCGCTGATGTTCGCCGCGTCGATCATCATCCACCTGCTGCGCATCTTCTTCACCGGTGCGTTCCGTCGCCCGCGTGAGGCGAACTGGGTGATCGGCTCGCTGCTGCTGATCCTGGCGATGTTCGAGGGCTTCTTCGGCTACTCCCTGCCCGACGACCTGCTGTCCGGCACCGGCCTCCGCGCCGCCCTGTCCGGCATCACGCTCTCGGTTCCGATCGTCGGCAGCTGGCTGCAGTTCCTGATCTTCGACGGCGACTTCCCTGGCACGCTGATCATCCCGCGCCTGTACGTCGCGCACGTGCTGCTGGTTCCCGGCATCATCCTGGCCCTGATCGGCGCCCACCTGGCGCTGGTCTGGTACCAGAAGCACACCCAGTTCCCGGGCACCGGCCGCACCGAGGACAACGTCGTCGGCGTCCGGATCCTCCCGGTGTTCGCCCTCAAGGGTGGCGCGTTCTTCGCCTTCACCTTCGGCATCCTCGCCGTCATGGGTGGCGTGCTGCAGATCAACCCGATCTGGAACATCGGCCCGTACAACGCGTCGCAGGTGTCCGCGGGCTCGCAGCCCGACATCTACATGATGTGGACGGACGGCATGGCTCGACTGTGGCCGGCGTGGGAGATCTATCCGTTCGGGGGCCGCTACACGGTGCCCGCGGTGTTCGCGGTCGCGCTGATCATGGGCCTGGTGTTCACGGCACTGATCGCCTACCCGTGGATCGAGAAGAAGTTCACCAAGGACGATGCGCACCACAACCTGCTGCAGCGTCCGCGTGACGTCCCGGTCCGCACCGGCATCGGCGCGATGGCCATCGTCTTCTACGTGATCCTCACGCTGATGTGCATCAACGACATCATCGCGTTCAAGTTCGACATCTCGCTGAACGCGACGACGTGGATGGGCCGCATCGGCCTGGTGCTGCTGCCGCCGATCGTCTACTTCATCACCTACCGGTTCTGCATCGGGCTGCAGCGCAGCGACCGCGCGGTGCTCGAGCACGGCATCGAGACCGGCGTGATCAAGCGCCTGCCGCACGGTGAGTACGTCGAGGTGCACCAGCCGCTCGGCCCCGTGGATGACCACGGCCACCCGATCCCGCTGGCGTACCAGGGCGCGGCGATCCCGAAGAAGATGAACAAGCTCGGCTCCGCGGGCAAGCCCGGCCTGGGCAGCCTGATGGTCGCGGACCCGGCCGACGAGGCGGCCGCACTGGTTGCCGCCGAGCACGAGAAGGAGCACGAGCAGCTCGCGATCCTCAAGGCGTACCAGGACAAGGCGCACGGCGTCGAGTCCGAGGCGCCCAGCGGCTCGCACGCCATCGACTCCTCCGACGGCGACGCCAAGCACTGACTCCGGTCACGCTCGCACACGGGGAAGGCCCCGAACCCGCACAGGGTTCGGGGCCTTCCCCGTTTCTGGTCAACGGATACGGGTCGCGTGAGGTGGAGGTGACCCCCCCTGCCGCTGAGCGTCGCCATACCGGTGACGCTCGCACTGCCCACGCCGCAGTCTCGGCCCACCCCGCGGTCTCGGCGCTGGCCGCGGCTCAGTCCCGCCACACCTCGGTGTAGCTGTACCAGCCGCCGCCGAGGTCGGTGGCGGTGAGGTCGACATCTCCCGCGGGTGCACCGTCCGGCGCATACGCCCAGCCGGAGGTCACCGTCAGGAACGTCGCATCGTCATCAACGAAGAACACCGCGCCGTCCCGCCCGACGAAGACCCGCGACAACTCGAGGCCACCGATCCGCACATCCTCCGCCCGATGCTCCGGATCGTCGGGCATCGCGGCCACGTAGGCGTCGAGGTCCGCCCGCGCCGACTCGAAGTCGGCCACCGGCAGCACCGACAGGAGCAGCCCACCCGCGAGCACCGCCGCGGGGGCGGCCAGGATCCACCGGGACCACCGCCGGTCCCGGCCCACCACATACAGGGTCTTGATCGCCCACACCAGCCCTGTCACGAGCAGCACCAGCAGGATGGGTGCGCCGAAGAAGAACCGGTCCGCGTCGGTCAGGTTCCGGGTCCCCGGCCACCAGTCCGCCAGCAGGACCGTCAGCGCGGCGACCGCGGCGACGGTGACCGCGAGGACGACGGGTCCGGGTGGTGAGGCGAGCGGGTCCCGCTCCGTCCCGATCCGCGCCGCCCGTGCCCGGTCCATCGCCACTCCCCCTCGCCGCGCGCCCCCGAGTCCGGGGGCGATCGTGTGCCGCCAGCGTAGGGCAGGGACGCCGAAACGCCGCGGGCGCCACACCCGGTGGGGTGTGGCGCCCGCGGCGCTGGTTCGTTGGGGTCAGTGCTTCTCCGGCCCGATGTGGTACTCGAAGACCAGGCCCGCCGCGCAGGCGAGCACAACGACGACGCTGACCACGATCAGCCACGGCTGGAAGAAGGCGAGGGAGACCGCGCTCAGTGCGGCACCGCCCGCGAGGAGGATCGGCCAGAAGCTGCCCGGGCTGAAGAAGCCCAGATCGCCGGCGCCGTCCGAGATCTCCGCCTCCTCGTAGTCCTCCGGACGGGTGTCGAGGCGACGGGCCACGAACCGGAAGTAGGTGCCAATGATCAGGCTCAGCCCGGCGGTCAGGACGAGGGCGGTGGTGCCCGCCCACTCGACACCGGTCCGCGACATGGCGGTGAAGATGCCGTACACGATTGCGATGAAGACGAAAAACACCGTCAACATCTCGAAGAGCTTGGCTTCGATCTTCATATCAGCTCGTCCTTCAGCAGGTTGCTAGGTCGTCGTAGGCCGTCGGGCCTCGTGTTCTGGGGTGCCGAAGCCGGCTACTGGTTCTCGCCCTCGAGGACCTGCGTTGCCTGGCGGTAGGTCCGTTCCGTATTGAACGGGGTGGTCGACGTCGCGACCGGGGACTCGCCGATCGCCTCAAGCGCCGCGGCCGTGGTGAGCGCCTGGCCACCCTCGTCCACCGGCTTGCGCAGCTCGATGTACTTGGCGAACTTCTCCGGGCTCACGGCGCGGACCTCGAAGTTCATCATCGCGTGGTAGGTGCCGCACATTTCCGCGCACCGGCCGACGAACGCGCCTTCCTTCTGGATCTCACTGATCTGGAAGACGTTGTCGGAGTGGTTCTCCTTCGGGTTCGGCATGACGTCCCGCTTGAACAGGAACTCCGGAACCCAGAAGGCGTGGATGACGTCCGAGGACGCGAGAGCGAACTCGATGCGCTTGCCGGTCGGCAGCACCAGGATCGGGATCTCGCTGCTGGAGCCGATGGTCTCGATCTTGTTGTAGTTCAGGTAGGACAGGTCGTGCTCGGACTTGCCCGCCATCGCGCCGGGGACCTCGTAGCCGTGCACCACGTTCGGCTCGCCGGGCGCCTCGGCCGCGGCCTGCGCCTCCTCGTCGATGCCGTCGTACTTGGCGGTGCCGTCACCGAGGTCGATGCTGCGGTAGCCGAACTTCCAGTTCCACTGGTAGGCGGTCACGTCGACGACGACGTTGGGGTCGTCCTTCTTCTCGTGGACGTAGTTCTGCACGACGACCGTGAAGTAGAACAACACCGCGATGATCACGAACGGGACCGCCGTGTACAGCAGTTCCAGCGGCACGTTGTAGGCCGTCTGGCGGGGGAACTCCGGGGAGTCCTTCTTCTTCCGGTGGAAGATGACCGTCCAGAACGTCAGGCCCCACACGATGACACCCATGAACAGGGCGGCGATGACCGACCAGGTCCACAGTTCACGCATTCGCTCGGCCTGCGGAGTGATGCCCGACGGCCATCCGAAGCGAAGCACCGAATTGTCGATCGAACATCCCGACAGCAGCATGGCGGCCAGTCCCAATGAGACCGCTAGCCCCGCTCGCCGAAGGATCCGACTCTGCGCCACGTTCACGCCTTCCTGATCGCCGCAAAATTGATAGGGGCAGCCCAGCGGGACACCCGAATACTACGCAGCGTAGACCAAAGCCGCCGCCCATCCACCCTCGGGTCACACCCGGCGGTTCGGCGCGTCTGCGGCATACTCGGCACAATCAATCGGCAATCCGCTCCTCACCTGTTCACGCGGGTGTGGAGTTCCCCCCGAAGCGAATTGAGGTACTGGACGCTGTGTGTGGACTGCTCGGGCTATTGACCTCGGACGGAACCACCGACGCCGCCGTCGCACGGGTCGACTCCGCGATGCACTGCCTTCGCCACCGTGGACCCGACGAGCACGGAACCTGGCACGACGACGACCTCGTGTTCGGCTTCAACCGGCTGTCGATCATCGACATCGAACACTCGCACCAGCCGCTGCGGTGGGGCCCGTCCGACAATCCGGACCGGTACGCGCTCACCTTCAACGGCGAGATCTACAACTACCTGGAACTGCGGGAGGAACTCGCCAACGACCACGGCGCCGAGTTCCGCACCGAGGGCGACAGCGAGGCCATCGCCGCCGCGTTCCACCACTGGGGCGCCGACGCGGTGCGCAGGCTGCGCGGCATGTTCGCGTTCGCGATCTGGGACACCGAAACGCGGGAGCTGTTCATCGCCCGCGACCCGTTCGGCATCAAGCCGCTGTTCCTCGCCACCGGCACCGCGGGCACCGCGTTCGGCAGCGAGAAGAAGAGCCTGCTCGAACTCGTCGACGTGATCGGCATCGGCACCGACCTCGACCCGCGGGCCACCGAGCACTACACGGTGCTGCAGTACGTTCCGGAGCCGGAGACACTGCACACCCAGATCCGCCGACTCGAGTCCGGGTCCTACGCGTGGATCCGCCCCGGCGAGCAGCCGCGGATCACCCGGTACTTCACTCCGCAGTTCCCGGTGCGGCCGTTCACGCCGGGCAGCGAGCAGTCGCGGTACCGCGAGATCGCGGCGGCGCTCGAGGACTCCGTCGCCAAGCACATGCGGGCCGACGTCACGGTCGGCTCGTTCCTGTCCGGCGGCATCGACTCCACCGCGATCGCCGCGCTGGCGATGCGGCACAACCCGAAGCTGATCACCTTCACCACCGGATTCGAGCGGGAGGGCTACTCGGAGGTCGACGTCGCCGCGGAATCCGCGGCCGCGATCGGCGCCAGGCACGTGGTCAAGGTGGTCTCCCCCGCCGAGTTCGCCGCGGCGATCCCGGAGATCATCTGGTATCTCGACGACCCGGTCGCCGACCCGGCCCTGGTGCCGTTGTGGTTCGTCGCGAAGGAGGCCCGCAAGCACGTCAAGGTGGTGCTCTCCGGCGAGGGCGCCGACGAACTGTTCGGCGGGTACACCATCTACCGGGAGCCGCTGTCCCTCAAACCGTTCGAGTACCTGCCCGCGCCGCTGCGTCGGGCCGCCGGGAAGCTGTCGGAGCGGATCCCGGACGGCACCCGCGGCAAGAGCCTGCTCAACCGGGGTTCGATGACCCTCGAGGAGCGCTACTACGGCAACGCCCGCAGCTTCAACGACGCGCAGCTGCGGGCCGTGCTGCGGGACTTCCGCCCGGAGTGGACGCACCGGGACGTGACCGCGCCGATCTACGCGCAGTCCGCGGGCTGGGATCCGGTCGCACGGATGCAGCACCTGGACCTGTTCACCTGGCTGCGCGGGGACATCCTCGTCAAGGCCGACAAGATGACGATGGCGAACTCCCTCGAACTGCGGGTGCCGTTCCTCGACACCGAGGTCTTCGAGGTCGCCTCGCGGGTGCCGCTGGATCAGAAGATCACGAAATCGACCACGAAGTACGCGCTGCGGCAGGCGCTTGAGGGCATCGTCCCGCCGCACGTGCTGCACCGCGCGAAGCTGGGCTTCCCGGTCCCGCTGCGGCATTGGCTGGCGGGCACCGAACTGTTCGACTGGGCGCACCAGCAGATCGCGGACTCCCAGACCGATCACATCTTCGACAAGGCAGCGGTCGCGCGGATGCTGAACGAGCATCGCGACGGCGTCTCGGACCACAGCCGCCGCCTGTGGACGGTGCTGTGCTTCATGATCTGGCACGGCATCTTCGTCGAGAAGCGCATCGTGCCGCAGATCCAGGAACCGGTGTACCCGGTCCACATGTAGAGGCGCTTCGCGCCCGTGAGTCCTTCTGGCCCCCATTGGGACCAGAAGGACTCACGGGCGGCGGAGCCGCCTAGAGGACGGCGGCGATCTCGTCGGCGGCCTCGGCCCCGTAGGCCTCGGCGAGCCGCTTGACGGCGTCGTCCCGGTCCAGGGTCCACTCCTGGGTGCCGACGGTCTCGAGCACCAGCACCGCGACCAGCGATCCGAGCTGCGCCGCCCGCTCCAGGCTCAGCCCGGCGCTCCGGCCGGTCAGGAAGCCGGCGCGGAACGCGTCCCCGACACCGGTCGGGTCGACCTTCGCCTTCTCGGGCACCACGCCGACCCGGATGACGTTGCCCTCCCGGTCGACGATCTCGACACCCTTCGCGCCGAGCGTCGTGACCCGCAACCCGATCTGCTCGGCGATCTCCCGCTCGGTCAGCTCGGTCTTCTGCAGCAGCAGCGCCCACTCATACTCGTTCGTGAACAGGTACTTCGCGCCGCCGATCAGCTCCCGCGCCTCGGCGCCGGACAGCCGGGCCAGCTGCTGGGACGGGTCCGCGGCGAACGGCAACCCCAGCTCGCGGCACTGCTGCGTGTGCCGGGCCATCGCGGCCGGATCGTTCGCGCCGACGAGCACCAGGTCGACACCGGCGGGCAGGTCGGCGAGGGAAATGTCGCGGGCCTCGCTCATCGCGCCCGGGTAGAACGACGCGATCTGCGCCATGTCCTCGTCGGTGGTGCACACGAACCGGGCGGTGTGCGCGGTCTGCGACACGTGCACCGCCGAGCAGTCGACGCCGTGCTGCTCGAGCCACCCCCGGTACTCGGCGAAGTCGGCGCCGACCGCGCCGACGAGCAGCGGGGTTCCGCCGAGCACGCCCATCGCGAAGGCGATGTTGCCGCCGACGCCGCCGCGGCGAACCACCAGGTCGTCGACGAGGAAGCTCAACGAGATGTGCTGAAGCTGGTCGGCGATCAGCTGCTCGGCGAAGCGCCCGGGGAAACGCATCAGGTGATCGGTGGCGATGGAACCGGTGACCGCGATTGTCACGCGTGAGACCTTTCAGTTCGACTGCGCACGGGGCGGGACATCCCCATGTCAGATGTGCAAAGTCCTCACCGTACCCGGCCCGGTCCTGCCCCGGACACGCCTCCGGCGCGGCACCCGGTGACGGGTGCCGCGCCGGAGGTGGGCGGTGCGGACGATCAGTTGAACGAATCGCCGCAGGCGCAGGAGCCGGTGGCGTTCGGGTTATCGATCGTGAAGCCCTGCTTCTCGATGGTGTCGACAAAGTCGATGGTGGCGCCCTCGACGTACGGCGCGCTCATCCGGTCGACGGCGAGCCCGACCCCACCGAAGTCGACGACGAGGTCGCCGTCGAGGCTGCGGTCGTCGAAGAAGAGCTGGTAGCGCAGTCCGGCGCAGCCACCCGGCTGAACGGCGATGCGCAGGGCCAGGTCGTCGCGACCCTCCTGGTCGAGCAGAGCCTTGGCCTTGGCCGCTGCCGCGTCGGTCATCACGACCTTGTGCGCGGCGTCGTTCTGCACGGAGCTGTCGTTCTCCACTGTCATGGGCTCTCCCTGTTCGCTCGTACCAAAACCCGTGAACGCTACAACCGTACTCCGCGCGACACTATTCCCGCCGCGACCCTCGACTTTCGGACCGACTCGTGGGGCGGGACGGTCCGGGGTCGTGGCGGCGGGAGGCCAGCAAGTAGCCTGGTGGGGTGAAACTGCTGCGCCGAGGCAACCCCGACAATCCCGACAACGGGGATGACCGGGCCGACGAGTCGACCGCTCCCGAGCCGACCACCCCGACCTCCTCCGCCCTCACCGAGGGCAAGGGGCGTCCGACGCCGAGCCGCCGGGAGGCCGAGGGCCGACGCCGCGGGCCGGTCGCACCGGCACCGATGACGGCGAAGGAGGCCCGCGCGCGGCGCAAGCAGAACCGCGGCTCGAAGGAGGAACGCAAGGTCGCGTCCGCCGAGCGGCGCGCCGACGCCGCCGACCGCCGGGCCAGGATGCTCGCGGGCGAGGACAAGTACCTGCTGCCCCGCGACAAGGGCCCGGTCCGCGCCTACGTCCGCGACCTGGTGGACTCGCGCAGGCACCTGGTCGGCCTGTTCATGCCGCTCGCGGTGCTGCTGATCCTGGCGATGTTCCTCGATCCGTCGCTGCAGGCCTACGTCACGCTCGGCATGTTCGTGATGATGCTGTTCATGGTGGTCGAGGGCATCCTGCTGGGCAGGCAGGTCAACAACAAGGTCCGCGACCGCTTCCCGGACTCGATCGACGGTGGCTTCAAGCTGGGCTGGTACGCGTTCGTCCGGGCATCGCAGATCCGGAAGATGCGGGCGCCGCAGCCGCGGGTCTCCCCCGGCGACGCGGTGTGACGACCGCGGCCCCTGGTCGGCGGGTGCTCGTCCTCGGCGGGGCCCGCTCCGGCAAGTCCGGGCACGCGGAATCGTTGATGCCCGCGGGTGAGACCCGCTACGTCGCCACCGCCCGGATCGACCCGGAGGACGCGGACTGGACCGCGCGAATCGACCGGCATCGGGTCCGACGGCCCGCGCACTGGACGACCGTCGAGAGCGGGCGCGGCCCGGGACTCGCGTCGATCCTGCGTGCGGGCGGCCCCCCGACGCTCGTCGACGACCTCGGCACCTGGCTCACCGCCGAACTCGACGACGCCGACGCGTGGGACGCTCCCCGCGGCACGATCACGCCCCGCTGCGAGGACCTGGTGACGGCCGTCGCGGGCTACCCGGGCACACTCGTACTCGTCAGCCCCGAGGTGGGGCTCGGCGTGATCCCCGAGACCAGGTCCGGGCGCCTGTTCCGGGACGAGATCGGCGCCCTCAACGGCGCCATCGCGGGGGTGTGCGACGAGGTCGTCCTCGCGGTCGCGGGGCTGACCGTTCAGCTGAAGTGACGACCGTCCCGATGCCGCGACCCGACGCGAAAGGTGTGCTGTGACAACCGAATCGACCTCGACACCCGAGGACGCGGAGACCGCAGGGGTGTCGTTCGACCCGGTCGTCGCGCCGTCGGCGTCGGCGCGGACCGCCGCGGACGACCGGCAGGCGCAGCTGACCAAGCCCGCCGGATCCCTCGGCCGTCTCGAGGACCTCGCGGGCTGGGTCGCCGCCTGCCAGGACCGGTGCCCGCCGACACCGTTCGCGCGACCGCGGGTGGTCGTGTTCGCCGGCGACCACGGCGTCGCCCGGCACGGGGTGTCCGCGTATCCGGCGGAGGTGACCGCGCAGATGGTGGCGAACTTCCTCGCCGGTGGCGCCGCGGTCAACGTGCTCGCCGCGGCGAACGGTGCCGGGGTGCGCGTCGTCGACATCGCCGTCGACGCCGACACCGACCCGGCCGTGTCCCGGCACAAGGTGCGGCGGTCCAGCGGCGCCATCGACCGGGAGGACGCGCTGACCGCGGAGGAGACGGCCCGCGCGATCGCGGCCGGGCGGGCGATCGCCGACGAGGAGGTCGACGCGGGCGCCGACCTGCTGATCGCCGGTGAGATGGGCATCGGCAACACGACCCCGGCGACGGTGCTGATCGCGACGCTGACGGACACCGAACCGGTCGCCGCGGTGGGCCGCGGCACCGGCATCGACGACGCGGGCTGGATCCGGAAGACGGCCGCGATCCGGGACGCGATGCGGCGGGTGCGACGCCACGCCGCGGACCCGGTGGCGTTGCTGCGGGTCGGCGGGGGCGCCGACCTGGCGGCGATGGCCGGGTTCCTGGCGCAGGCAGCGGTGCGGCGGACCCCGGTGATCGTCGACGGCCTCGTCGTGACCGCGGCGGCGATGGTTGCGGAGGAGCTGGCACCCGGGGCAAGGGAATGGTGGGTGGCCGGGCACCGGTCGACCGAACCGTCCCACGTGGTTGCGCTGCAGCGGCTGCACCTCGACCCGATCCTGGACCTGCGCATGCGGCTCGGCGAGGGGTCCGGCGCGGTGGTGGCACTGCCGGTGCTGCAGGGCGCGGTCGCCACCCTCGCGAGCATGGCGACCTTCGCGGACGCCGGGGTCAGCAACCGCGAGGCAGGCGACAGCCTCGCCGACGCCGCCGTCACGGACTGACGACGTGGGCGGGTTGCGGTTGGCACTGTCCTGGCTGACGGTGCTCCCCCTCCCGCACCGGGACGGCGGGCCGCCGATCGACCGCGCCGCCGGCCGTCGCGCGATCGCGGCGGCCCCGGTCGTCGGGGTGCTGTTGGGGCTGCTCGCGGCGGCGGTGACCGCGGGACTGCTCGCCGCGTCCCTCGGCGCCGCCCTCGCCGGACTCGCCGCGGTCGCGGTGCTGGCGTTGGCGACCCGCGGCATGCACGTCGACGGGCTCGCGGACACCGTCGACGGCCTCGGCTGCTACGGCCCGCCCGAGCGGGCCCTCGAGGTGATGCGCAGCGGCGGCGTCGGCCCGTTCGGGGCGGCGGCGCTCGTGATCGTCCTCGGCGGGCAGGCGCTCGCGTTCGGTTCCCTCGCCGCGTCCGGGCAGTGGGCGGCGGTGCTGCTCGCGGTCGCGGCGGGGCGGGTCGCCGCGGTGCTCACCTGCAGGCCGACGCTCCCCGCCGCCACCGCGACCGGATTCGGCGCGCTGGTCGCGGGCACCCAGCCCGCGTGGGTGCGCGTCGCGTGGACGGCGCTGATCATCGGCGCGTCCACGCTCGCCGTCCCGGACCGGTGGTGGCAGGGCCCGCTGGTGGCGGCGGTGGTGCTCGCCGCGGTGATCGCGCTGACCGGCCACTGCGCCCGCCGTTTCGGCGGCATCACCGGGGACGTTCTCGGCGCCGCGATCGAGGTGACCGTCGCCGCGACCGCGGCCGGCTTCCTGCTCGGCGGCTGAGCGCCGGCTACCTCCCCGGATTGCCGCCGTCGATGCCGTAGCTGTACCGCGCCCCGACCAGGAACCACAGCAGCGGCCCGATCACCGGCAGCACGAACGCCACCGACATCCAGGCGAGCTTGCCGGACAACCCGACCGATTGGGATCGCACGATCGACACCGCGGCGATCACGAAGCAGGCCGCCACCACGACCGCGCCGACAGTTGTCATGCCAGCAGACTGTCACACCGCCGGTCCTGCCGGACGGGTGCGGCACCCGCCCGAGCAGGGCCGAAGCCGTCAGGCCAGGGTGGTCATCCAGCCGTGGGTGTCGGCGAAGGTGCCGCGCTGAATCCCGGTCAACGTGTCGCGGAGCGCCATCGTGACCTCACCCGGCTCGCCGCCGCTGATGCTGAACTCGCCCTCGGCGGACTTCACGGATCCGACCGGGGTGATGACCGCGGCGGTGCCGCACGCGAACACCTCGGTGATCTCCCCGGACGCCGCCTTCTCCCGCCACTCGTCGGTGCTGATCCGGCGTTCCTCGACCGCGTACCCCGCGTCGGCGGCGAGGGTGAGCAGTGAGTTGCGGGTGATGCCCGGCAGCAGCGACCCGGACAGCTCCGGGGTGACGAGGCGGGCGTCGGCGCCGGACCCGAAGACGAAGAATAGGTTCATGCCGCCCATCTCCTCGACGTACCGGCGTTCGGTCGCGTCGAGCCAGACGACCTGGTCGCAGCCCTCGTCCGCGGCCTGCGCCTGCGCGACCAGGGAAGCCGCGTAGTTGCCGGCGAACTTCGCGGCGCCGGTGCCGCCGGGGGCGGCGCGCACGTACTCGGTGGACAGCCAGACGCTGACCGGCTTGACGCCCTGCGCGAAGTACGCGCCCGCCGGGGACGCGATCAGCAGGTACTTGTAGCTGTTCGCGGGCCGCACCCCGAGGCCGACCTCGGTGGAGATCAGGAACGGACGCAGGTAGAGCGCGTCCTCACCGCCCGCGGCGGGCACCCAGCCGCCGTCGACGGCGAGCAGCTCGGTGATCGAGCGGTGGAACAGCTCGTCGGGCAGCCCCGGCATCGCCATCCGGCGCGCGGACGCGCGGAGCCGTTCCGCGTTGGACAGGACCCGGAACGACGAAATCGAGCCGTCCTGCTGCCGGTACGCCTTGAGGCCCTCGAAGATCGCCTGCCCGTAGTGCAGCACCATCGTCGCCGGATCCATCTGCAGCGGCGCGTAGGGCTGCACGGTCGCGTCGTGCCAGCCGCGGTCCTCGGTCCAGTCGATGGTGACCATGTGATCGGTGAAGTACTTGCCGAACCCGGGGGCCTCCAGTACTCGCGCGCGCTCCTGCTCCGTGGCGGGTGCGGGGTGCGGAATACGCGTGAAGTCGAGGACACCAGTCATGCGCCGAATCCTATCGAACGCGGCGTGCACGACCATGCGCGACCGCGAGTTCTCGTGCCGCGCCGGCGCGCGACTGCCTGCGCGGCACCGGGGTCACCGGGTGTGCAACGGCACGAACGGCGGCGCGACGACCTCGCAGCGCAGGGCCCGGCCCCGCACGTCGACGGTGACCTCGTCGCCTGCCGCCACCCCCGCGGACGCATCAAGCAGCGCCAACGCGATGCCGACCTTCAGCGTCGGAGAGAAGGTGCCCGACGTGGTCTCGCCGAGCGCCACGCCCTCCCGCAGCACCGACTGTCCCTGCCGCAGCACGCCTCGGTCGAGCGCCCGGATCCCCCACATGGTGCGGGCGGGGCCCGCCGCCTTCTGCGCGGTCAGCGCCTCACGACCCCAGAACGCCGGCTTGCGCCACCCGATCGCCCACCCGCACCGCGCCTCGAGCGGCGAGATGTCGGTGGACAGTTCGTGCCCGTGCAGCGGGTAGCCCGCCTCGGTGCGCAGGGTGTCCCTGGCACCGAGTCCGGCGACCTCGCCCCCCGCCGCCTTCACCGCGGCCAGCAGCGCTCGGAACACCGGCTCGGCACCCTCCCAGGAGGGCAGCAGTTCGTAGCCGTGCTCGCCGGTGTACCCGGTGCGGCACACCCGCACCGGCTGCCCCTCGAATGCCGCGTCGACGAACGCCATGTAGTCCATGTCCGACGGCAATCCCAGTGCGGCAAGGATTTCCGGCGATTTCGGTCCCTGCACCGCCAGCACGCCGTAGTCGCGGTGCAGGTCCGTCACCGTGATCCCGTCCGGGGCCTGCGCGGCCAGCGCGGCGACCACAGCCGCGGTATTCGCCGCGTTCGGCACCAGGAACACCTCGTCCGCGGAGACGTAGTAGGCGATCAGGTCGTCGGTGACGCCCCCGGCCTCGGTGGCACACAGGGTGTACTGGGCCTGCCCCGGACCGATCTTGTCGAGATCGTTTGTCAGGCAAGCATTCACGAATGCGGCAGCACCGGGGCCGACGACCGACGCCTTGCCGAGGTGGCTGACGTCGAACACCCCGACCGTCTCCCGGACGGCAGTGTGCTCGGCGACCACCCCGGCATACGACACCGGCATCTCCCAGCCTCCGAACGGGGCGAAGGTGGCGCCGAGTTCGGTGTGCACGGCGTGGAGGGGTCCCTGCTGCAGTTCCGCATCGCTCATGGGCACCACGCTAGTCGACGGGGATGGCCCCGACCCGATCGAAACGGCGGCGGTGCACCCGGACGATGCAGGTCCGCGCGCCCCGCTGGCGCGAACTACAGTTGCGGACAACGCAATCACCCACACCCCAGGAGCAGATGTGAGCCCTGCCAAGTCCGATGCGCCGCTCGGCCCGGAACTCGTCCTCGCCGGATCGATCGCCAAGCGGGTCGACGTCCTCGTCATCGGCCTGACCACCGGGCCGGACGGTCCCGAGGTTTCCGTCGGCGACGTCCTCGACGACGCCACCGCCGAGGCCGTCCTCGCCGGGCTCGTCGCGGTCGGGGCGACCGGCCGGGCCGAGGAGGTCACCCGGATTCCCGCACCGGCCGACCTGCCCGTCGCGAGTGTGGTTGCGGTCGGGCTCGGGTCCGCCGACGACGCCGACGCGGAACAGATCCGCCGCTCGGCGGGTGCGGCCGCCCGCGCGCTCGCCGGCACCGCCATCGCCGCGACCACGCTGTCCGGGCTCGACCTCGGCGCCGCTGCGGAGGGCTTCTACCTCGGCGCCTACACGTTCACCGAGTTCAAGGCGAAGTCCGCGCCCGGCGCGGGCAGCGCCCCCCTCGGCCGGGTCGAGTTGCTGGTGCCGTCACCGCGCACCGCAGCGGCAAAGAACGAACTTGCCCGCTCGGCCGCGATCGCGGAAGCCGTCGCCGTCGCCCGCGAGTTCGTGAACACCCCGCCCAGCCACCTGTACCCGGCAGAGTTCGCGGCCCGGGCCAAGGCGCTCGGCGCCGCCGCCGGACTGAAGGTGGAGGTGCTCGACGAGAAGGCCCTCGAGAAGGGCGGTTACGGGGGCATTCTCGGCGTCGGCAAGGGATCGTCCCGGCTGCCGCGCCTGGTCCGGCTCACCCACAAGCCGACCGGCCGCGGGCTCAAGAAGGTCGCACTGGTGGGCAAGGGCATCACCTTCGACACCGGCGGCATCTCCATCAAGCCCGCCGCGGGCATGGAGAACATGACCTCCGACATGGGCGGCGCCGCAGCCGTCATCGCGACGGTCGTCCTCGCAGCCAAGCTCGGGCTGAAGGTCGGCGTCGACGCGTACGCGCCGATGGCCGAGAACATGCCGTCCGCGACCGCCCAGCGCCCCGGGGACGTCCTCACCCAGTACGGCGGCACCACCGTCGAGGTGATCAACACCGACGCCGAGGGTCGCCTCGTGCTCGCCGACGCCATCGTCAAGGCGTGCGAGCAGAACCCCGACTACCTGATCGACACCGCGACGCTCACCGGAGCGCAGATGGTCGCGCTCGGCAACCGCACCCCCGGCGTGATGGGCACCGACGAGTTTCGCGATCGGGTCGCCCGGATCTCGCAGGAGATCGGCGAGAACGCGTGGCCGATGCCGCTGCCCGCCGAGCTGCGCGCGGACCTGAACTCGAAGGTCGCGGACCTGGCGAACGTGACCCCGCACCGGTGGGGCGGCATGCTCGCGGCGGCGATCTTCCTGAAGGAGTTCGTCGCCGAAGACGTGCAGTGGGCGCACATCGACGTCGCGGGTCCGTCGTACAACACCGGCGGCCCGTTCGGCTACACCCCGAAGGGCGGCACCGGCGTCCCGGTCCGCACGATGATCAGCGTCCTTGAGGACATCGCCGCCAACGGCTAGCTGCGCTCCGCGCCCGTGCAGATGGGGCGGCTCCGCTGCGCTCCGCACCCGTGCGTGGGTTTTCCCCCCATCGGGGGGGGAAGAAAACACAGCGTCATCCAGACTCCCAGGGGCGGGTGCTCAAAAGGTTCTTTCTCGCCCCTTTGTTCCTCCCCCCCTTCATGC
>NZ_JBHXNU010000011.1:124854-137471 GCF_042719255.1 Rhodococcus sp. NPDC058532 | reverse complement strand
AACGGGGGGGGGGGGGTGGGGGGGGGGGGGGGGGGGGGGGTTTTTTCAGGGCGGCGCCACGATTGTGGGCGTTCCCCCCGAAGGGGGAAAACAACCCCCCCCACGGTGCCGTCAGGCCTCGCGGGCGCGGTTACGCAGGATCTTCTGTCTAGCCTCGTGGTCGCGCATCCGCTGCGGGTAGCCGGTCTTGCGGACGTCGTACACGGGGATGTGCAGGTCCTCGCCGAGCCTGCGGGCACCGCGCTCCCCGCCGACCGCGCGCCGCGTCCATTGCCCGTCGGCCGCGACCAGCATCACCGTCAGAGGGGTGACGGTGGTCCGCGGCTCGACGAAGGCCTCGACCCCGATATGGGTGCGCGCCCACTCCGCGAGATAACGGGCGTCCGTGTCCGTGACGCGCTCGGCGCGCCGGCCTCCGCGGCCGAACAGTTTCCTCAACCCCATCGCCCTCACCCCGCCGTCGTGCCCGAACCCGAACATTGCAGTGTGCCACCACTTGCTGTGAGGTTGATGAGGGCAGTGTGACCTGCCCCTCGACGGACGCCGCGAAACGATCAATGCAAGGATGAAGAAGCACCGGCGCGGGGTTGCACGGGTGACGGGGTCGTCCATCGTCATCGGTCCCGCAACCGGACCCGTATTGCAGAATGTTTTCGACCACAAGTCGACCAACTCAACAACCCGAACACAACTGTCGAGGAGTCAAAAGAAATGGCCTTCTCCGTCCAGATGCCGGCTCTCGGTGAGAGCGTCACCGAGGGAACCGTCACCAGGTGGCTCAAGCAGGAGGGAGACACGGTAGAACTCGACGAGCCCCTGCTCGAGGTCTCCACCGACAAGGTCGACACCGAGATTCCGTCTCCCGCCGCTGGCGTCCTGACCAAGATCGTCGCCCAGGAGGACGACACCGTCGAGATCGGCGGTGAGCTCGGTGTCATCGGTGGCGCCGACGAGGCCCCCGCCCCGGCCGCTCCCGCCGCAGCGCCGGAGCCCGAGCCCGCCGCCGCAGCACCCGCCGCCGCAGCAGCACCCGCCCCCGCCGCAGCAGCACCCGCTCCCGCCGCCGCCACCGGGACCCCGGTCACGATGCCCGAGCTCGGCGAGTCCGTCACCGAGGGCACCGTCACGCGCTGGCTCAAGGCCGTCGGTGACGCCGTCGCCGTCGACGAGCCGCTGCTCGAGGTGTCCACCGACAAGGTCGACACGGAGATCCCCTCCCCTGTCGCGGGCACGCTGCTCGAGATCAACGCGGAGGAGGACGACACCATCGCCGTCGGTGCGCAGCTGGCCGTGATCGGATCCGGCGCCCCCGCTGCCGCCCCGGCTCCGGCCCCCGCCGCACCCGCCCCCGCGCCTGCCGCACCGGCCCCCGCGCCTGCCGCACCGGCCCCCGCACCGGCGCCTGCCGCACCGGCTGCGGCGCCCGCACCGGCTCCGGCCGCTCCCGCTGCCGCCGCCCCGGCCAGCGACGCGACGCCCTACGTGACCCCGCTCGTCCGCAAGCTCGCGGCGGAGAACGGCGTCGACCTGGCGGCCGTGACCGGCACCGGTGTCGGTGGTCGCATCCGCAAGCAGGACGTCCTCGCGGCCGCGGAGACCAAGAAGGCTCCCGCCGCGGCACCGGCCGCACCGGCTACCGCGGCTCCCGCCGCCGCCGCGACCCCCGCCGGTGTCCGTCCGGAGCTCGCGCACCTGCGCGGCACCACGCAGAAGGCGAACCGGATCCGTCAGATCACGGCGACCAAGACCCGGGAGTCGCTGCAGACCACCGCGCAGCTGACCCAGACCTTCGAGGTCGACGTCACCAAGGTTGCGGCGCTGCGCTCGCAGGCCAAGGCCGGGTTCGCCGACCGCGAGGGCGTCAACCTGACCTTCCTGCCGTTCTTCGCCAAGGCCGTCGTCGAGGCGCTCGGGGCGCACCCGAACGTCAACGCCAGCTACGACGAGGGCACCAAGGAGATCACCTACCACGCGGCCGTGCACCTCGGCATCGCGGTGGACACCGAGCAGGGCCTGCTCTCCCCGGTGATCCACAACGCGGGTGACCTGTCGCTGGCCGGGCTGGCCCGCGCGATCGCCGACATCGCCAAGCGTGCCCGCTCGGGTGGCCTCAAGCCGGACGAGCTGGCTGGCGGCACGTTCACGATCACCAACATCGGCAGCCAGGGCGCCCTGTTCGACACCCCGATCCTGGTGCCGCCGCAGGCCGCGATGCTCGGCACCGGCGCGATCGTCAAGCGTCCGATGGTGGTGACCGACGACAACGGAAACGAGTCCATCGGCGTCCGGTCGATGTGCTACCTGCCGCTCACCTACGATCACCGCCTGGTCGACGGCGCCGACGCGGGTCGGTTCCTGACCACGATCAAGCAGCGGCTCGAGGACGCGGCGTTCGACGCCGACCTCGGCCTGTAGGTCAACCCAGCACTGGCGGGCGGGGGCACCATCGCGATGTCGGTGGTGCCCCCGCCCGTTTCCGGGTGAGGGGCACCTTCGGCCCGGTGGACCGGTCGACGGTGCCCTTCACCCCCGGCATCGGAGGAGTCCCGAACCATGCGCGTGACCATTGCCGGGTCGTCCGGCCTCATCGGAACCGCCCTCGCCGCGGCGCTGCGCGCGGACGGGCATCAGGTCGACAGGCTGGTTCGGCGTCCGGTCGCCGGCCGCGACGAGTTCCGGTGGGATCCGGAACGGGGCCGGGTCGACTCCCGCGCCCTGGACGGCGCCGACGCCGTGGTGAACCTGTGCGGCGCCGGGATCGGTGACCGGCGCTGGTCCGGCGCATACAAGCAGGTGCTGCGCGACAGCAGGATCGTCCCCACCGACGTGCTCGCACACGCCGTCGCGGACCGGTCGGTGCCGGTGCTGGTCAATGCCAGCGCGGTCGGGTTCTACGGGGACACCGGTGATCTCGTCGTCACCGAGGACTCCCCCGCCGGTTCCGGCTTCCTCGCCGGCCTGTGCCGGGACTGGGAACGCGCCGCCGCATCCGCCGCGGCCGCCGGAACCCGAACGGTGCTGCTGCGCAGCGGCACGGTGATCGCCCCGTCCGGTGGCCTGATCGGACGCCTGCGGCCGCTGTTCCGCGCCGGTCTCGGCGGCCGACTCGGCAACGGTCGGCAGTTCCTGTCCTGGATTTCCCTCGACGACGAGGTGCGTGCCATCCGGGCCGCCCTGACCACCCCGGAACTGTCCGGCCCGGTCAACGCCACCGCACCGAACCCGGTGACCAACCGCGACTTCACCGGGGCGTTCGGGCATGCGGTGCACCGCCCGACGCCGTGGGTGGTCCCCGGGGTCGTCCTGCGGGCCGCGGTCGGGGAATTCGCCGACGAGGCGGTGCTGCACGGCCAGCGGGCCGTGCCCCGCGCTCTGGAGGCAACGGGATTCACCTTCCTGCACAACACGATCGCCGACGCCCTCCGGACCGCCGAGCGCGGGCACTGACCCCGGCGAACGTCCGGGACGGCGGGTGGTCGCCGGGCGTCTCCGGGGCACCGGCGTAACGTGTCGACGATGAGCAGCAGCGCCGCGTCCGCCCGGTTCAGCGCCGACCCGCTGGAGGTCCGTGAACTCGGTCTCGTCGACTACCTGGAGGCCTGGGAGCTGCAGCGGACCCTCGCGGACGCCCGCGCCGACGACCGCGGCCGCGACACCTTGCTCCTGCTCGAGCACCCGTCGGTGTACACGGCGGGACGCCGCACCCAGCCGGAGGATCGTCCCACCGACGGCACCCCGGTCATCGACGTGGACCGCGGCGGCAAGATCACCTGGCACGGTCCGGGTCAGCTGGTCGGCTACCCGATCGTCAAGCTCGCCGAACCGGTCGACGTGGTCGCCTACGTCCGCCGCATCGAGGAGGCGCTCATCTCGGTCTGCACAGGCCTGGGCCTGCCCTGCGGCCGGGTGGAGGGCCGCTCCGGGGTGTGGCTGCCCGCGGGCCTGCGCGGCGGCGTGTGGCTTCCCGAACGGAAGGTGGCCGCGATCGGGGTTCGGGTGCAACGGGGCGTCGCGCTGCACGGGTTCGCGCTCAACTGCGATGCCGCACTGGACCGATTCGACGACATCATCCCGTGCGGGATCCCCGATGCCGGCGTCGGCTCGCTGACCGGGGAACTGGGCAGGCGGGTGACCGTCACCGAGGTGATCCCGGCGGTGATCGCGGCCCTCACCGCCGCGTTCGACGGGACGCTGCCGGTGGCCGACCACGACATCGAGCGGGTCACGTTCGACGCGGCAACCGCACCCGAGCCCGCGTTCACCACGCACCGCTTCGGCTGACCGCGGGCCGCCGATGTGACGGGCGTAGCATCGCCATCGTGACTGTGGCACCCGAGAACTCACCGGCCGCCGCCCCACAAGGGCGCAAGTTGCTCCGCATCGAGGTTCGCAATGCCGAGACCCCGATCGAGCGGAAGCCGAACTGGATCAAGACCCGCGCGAAAATGGGTCCGGAGTACACCGAGCTGAAGACACTGGTGAAGTCCGAGGGCCTGCACACGGTCTGCGAGGAGGCGGGCTGCCCCAACATCTACGAGTGCTGGGAGGACCGGGAGGCCACCTTCCTCATCGGCGGCGACCAGTGCACCCGCCGCTGCGACTTCTGCCAGATCGACACCGGCAAGCCCGCCGCCCTCGACCGCGACGAGCCGCGCCGGGTCGCGGAATCGGTGCGGTCGATGGGCCTGCGCTACTCCACCATCACCGGTGTGGCCCGCGACGACCTGCCCGACGAGGGCGCCTGGCTGTACGCCGAGACCGTCCGGCAGATTCACGCGCTGAACCCGACCACCGGCGTCGAAAACCTGATCCCCGACTTCCACGCGCATCCGGACCTGCTGGCCGAGGTGTTCGACGCCCGCCCCGAGGTGCTCGCCCACAATCTCGAGACGGTGCCCCGCATCTTCAAGCGGATCCGGCCCGCGTTCCGCTACGAACGTTCCCTCCAGGTGCTCACCGCTGCCCGCGACTTCGGGCTGGTCACCAAGTCGAACCTGATCCTCGGCATGGGTGAGACCCCGGAGGAGGTGCGGGCGGCGATGGTCGACCTGCACGACGCGGGCTGCGACATCATCACCATCACCCAGTACCTTCGGCCGTCGCCGCGGCATCATCCGGTGGAACGGTGGGTCAAGCCGGAGGAGTTCGTCGAGCACTCCGAGTTCGCCACCGAGCTCGGCTTCGCCGGGGTCATGGCGGGACCCCTGGTCCGGTCCTCCTACCGGGCCGGACGGCTCTACGCGCAGGCGATGGCCCACCACGGCCGCCCGCTCCCCGAGGGTCAGGCCCACCTCGCCGACGGGGGCGACGCCGCCCAGGAGGCCGGGTCGCTGATCGCCCGCCTCACCCGCGCCTGACTCGCCGACCGCTCGTGCTCGGCCGGACGCTCCGGTCGGGTGCGATCGACCGGGCGCCCGGGTCGTATCCTGTGGGGTATGGCGAACGGCAGCAAGACCGGTAAAGCGGGCAAGGCAAGCAAGGAAGCGAAGGCCGCGGCGAAGGCGGCCCGCAAGGCGGCGTCGAAGGAACGGCGCAGTCAGCTGTGGCAGGCGTTCCAGCTGCAGCGCAAGGAAGACAAGCTGCTGCTGCCGCTGATGATCGGCGCCGTCGTCGGCCTCGCCGTCGTGTTCTTCCTGATCGGTTTGCCGTTCAGCCTCCAGTGGTTCCTGCTGCCGATCGGCATCCTGCTCGGTGTGCTCGCTGCGTTCCTCATCTTCGGTCGCCGCGTGCAGCGGACGGTCTACGGCAAGGCGGACGGCCAGGCGGGTGCCGCGGCGTGGGCGCTGGACAACCTGCAGGGCGGCTGGCGGGTGACCAACACCGTCGCCGGCACCACCCAGCTCGATGCGGTGCACCGCGTGATCGGCAGGCCGGGCGTCATCTTCGTCGCCGAGGGATCGCCGCAGCGGGTGAAGTCGCTTCTCGCGCAGGAGAAGAAGAAGACCGCGCGCCTGGTCGGCGACACCCCGATCTACGACATCGTGGTCGGCAACGACGAGGGGCAGGTGCCGCTCGCACAGCTGCAGAAGTACCTGATGAAGCTGCCCAAGAACATCGACACCAAGCGGATGGACACGATCGAGTCGCGGCTGGCCGCGCTCGGCACCAAGGGCGGACCGGCCATGCCAAAGGGTCCGCTCCCCGGCGGCGCCAAGATGAAGGGCATGCAGCGCACCATCCGCCGCCGGTAGGCGCTTGTTCGACGTCGCGGCACAAACTTCGTGCGTGTTCTCGGCACCACTCCGCGCAAAACGCTCACGACCCCTACAACTCGAGGTGAGAATCCCGAGCGAGGCGGTCGTGAGCGTTTTGCGCATCAGGTGAACCGAATGCCTGACGGCCGAGAACACGCACGAGCGCGAAGCGCCTACCGGGAGCGGACCAGCACGGTGCCGGTCGCGCGGTCGTGCATGCCGCGACCCTCGATATCGGTGATCAGCGCGGGCACCACGAACACGAGCAGCACCTGCCGAGCGAGGGCCCGCACGATGCCCACCGGAACCGGCTTGTCGATCCGCGCGACCTGCAGCCCCAGGATGAACTGGCCGGGAGTGAACGAGAACAGCGTCACCGTGACGACTCCGACCACGAACCACAGCGCAAGCGCCACCAGCGTGGGCCGGTCGTCCACGACTTCACCGCGGAGCATCTGCGATACGACCGGGGCGAAGATGAGCGCCGAGACACCGGCGGCCATCAGCCAGTCGATCATGAGGGCCCCGATGCGGCGACCGCTCCCGACGAGAGACCCCGGGCCGGTCTCCGGCAACCCGATCCGCTCCCCCCGGTACTTCGGGGTACCGTCGTCGTCGATCGGGAGTGCGGCCGCCGGGCCGGAGAGCCAAGATCCAGTCATACGCGCCATGCCGTCCAGGATAGGCGCATCGCGGCACCTCACCGGCGGCGCGCGTCGGCGATGTGACGTGGGTCGTATATCGCGACGTGTAACACTGGCGAAACATGGACTTGATTACTGGGCAACACCGAGTCCATACCGTCGCCTCGACGAACCCGCCCGATGGTCACCACTGGCGCGGACCCAACTGAAGGAGCACAAGCGTGGCGTTCAGCACGGCCGAAGAGGTCATCAAGTACATCGCCGACGAAAACGTCGAGTACGTCGACATCCGGTTCAGCGACCTGCCGGGCGTCCAGCAGCACTTCTCGATCCCCGCCTCGGCGTTCAACAAGGACGTCTTCGAGGACGGTCTCGCGTTCGACGGCTCCTCGGTCCGCGGCTTCCAGTCCATCCACGAGTCGGACATGATGCTGCTGCCCGACGTCAGCACCGCGCGGATCGACCAGTTCCGCAAGGCCAAGACGCTGAACATGGACTTCTTCGTCCACGACCCGTTCACCCGCGAGTCCTACAGCCGTGACCCCCGCAACGTCGCCCGCAAGGCCGAGGAGTACCTGAAGTCCACCGGCATCGCCGACACCGCCTTCTTCGGTGCCGAGGCCGAGTTCTACGTCTTCGACAACGTCTCCTACGAGTCGAACATGAACGGCGCGTTCTACCAGCTCGACTCCGTGTCGGGTTCCTGGAACACCGGCAACGAGCGCAACGCTGACGGCTCCCCGAACCTCGGCTACAAGGTCCGCCCGAAGGGTGGCTACTTCCCCGTCGCCCCGTACGACCACTACGTCGACCTGCGTGACGACATCTCCACCAACCTGACCAACGCGGGCTTCGAGCTCGAGCGCGGGCACCACGAGGTCGGCACCGGTGGCCAGCAGGAGATCAACTACAAGTTCAACACCCTGCTCGCCGCGGCCGACGACCTGCAGCTGTTCAAGTACATCGTCAAGAACACCTGCTGGCAGCACGGCAAGTCCGCCACCTTCATGCCGAAGCCGCTCTTCGGTGACAACGGGTCCGGCATGCACGTGCACCAGTCGCTGTGGAAGGACGGCAAGCCGCTGTTCCACGACGAGTCCGGCTACGCGGGCCTGTCCGACCTGGCCCGCTGGTACATCGGCGGCATCCTGCACCACGCACCGTCGCTGCTGGCGTTCACCAACCCGACGATCAACTCGTACCACCGCCTGGTTCCGGGCTACGAGGCGCCGATCAACCTGGTGTACAGCCAGCGCAACCGCTCCGCCGCGGTCCGCATCCCGATCACCGGAAACAACCCGAAGGCCAAGCGCCTCGAGTTCCGTGCGCCGGACTCCTCGGGCAACCCGTACCTGAACTTCGCCGCGCAGATGATGGCCGGCCTGGACGGCATCAAGAACAAGATCGAGCCGATGGCGCCGGTCGACAAGGACCTCTACGAGCTCCCCCCGGAGGAGGCCCGCAACATCCCGCAGGCCCCGACCAGCCTCGAGGCCGTCATCGACCGCCTCGAGCAGGACCACGACTACCTCACCGAGGGTGGCGTGTTCACCACCGACCTGATCGAGACCTGGATCTCGATCAAGCGTGAGCAGGAGATCGCCCCGGTCAACCTGCGGCCGCACCCCTACGAGTTCCAGCTCTACTACGACGTGTAAAAAACTGCCGCCGGAATCGGGCCGCTGACCTGGGTGTCCAGGTCGGAGAGCCTGATTCCGTTCCGCAGTGCGTCCACAGAGTTTCGAGTCGGCCCGCCCGGCGATCACCGAACCGATCGCCGGGCGGGTCGACTCGTCTGCGTCGCATCTACTTACAGACGTAGCCTCTATTTTATCTACACGATCATCTGGATAGAATATGACCACCTGGGCATGTCCCTACATGATGCAGGGACCTGGAAGGACCAGATGGCGTACCGGACGTTGAAGTCGATCTTTCACCAACGAGATCGTGCTGGCGCCGATGCTGAGGAACGAGCGCGACGCGAGTCGCCCGCCGCCGTCCACTGGGACCTATTGATTGGCGAACACTCGACGTTCGCGCTGATGACACTCGAAGTCGCGGCGCTGATCGAACGGATCATGAGCTTCGAGCCCAAGATTCAGACCGAATGGGTCGGGTTGCCAGTCCGCGCGCGCAGCGACTACCTGCATCGCATGGTCGTCGACGAGGTCCAGGCAACGAACGAGATCGAACAGGTCCGCTCGACCAGGAAGGAGATCAGCGAGGCAATCAATGTGGTGCAGTCGGAACAGCGTCTCGCGAACAAGCGGTTCGCGGAGATGGTGCAGCTCTACCTCGACATCGGCAACGACCAGGCCGAGAGTCCGCAGACACTCGGCGACATCCGGGCCGTCTACGACGCGGCAACTCACGGCGAGATTCGCGACGAGGACGCCCCCGACGGGAGGCTGTTCCGGCAGGGACCGGTGTCGATCACCTCAGGCATCAAGGTCGTGCGCACCGGCGTGCTGCCCGAATCAGCGATTGACCACGCCCTGACGCTCATGCTGAGCCAGGGACGCGACGACTCGATCCCTCGGCTGATCAGAGCAATCGTCGCGCACTTCATCTTCGAGTACACACACCCGTTCTACGACGGCAACGGCCGAACCGGGCGCTACCTGCTCGCGCTGGATCTCCGGCAGGTGCTGGCTCCGCATGCGAGTCTGGCATTGTCGGCGACCGTCGCCGACCACAAGGATCGGTACTACAAGGCGTTCGCTGACGCGGAGAATCCGTTGAACCGCGGAGACCTGACGCCCTACCTGATCGACATGCTGGAGATCATCGCCGAGGCGCAACATCGGCTGTTGCTCGACCTCGCGGAGCGCAGGCAGAAGATCGACGCACTCGAGGCGCTTATCCGCGTGCTGCTGGCGGATGAGCAGTTTCCGCGGAACGTGGGGCTCGACCACGAGGCGACACCGCCGATTGATCGCGCCGCCATCGGTGAGATCCTGTTCACCCTGGGCCAGGCCCACTACTTCGATGCGAACCGCACCGTCAAGTTAAACACCCTGGCCGAGGCGGTGAGTCGATCCAGCCAGTTCGTCCGCCCGCGGCTTCGGCGCCTGGACGAGGCCGGAATCATCGAGACGGTGACGAGGAAACCGCTGCGTTTCCGGCTCACTACGCTCGGCGTCTCGCTCCTCGAACTGGACGGGGAGTGATTCGCTCCAGGCGGTAGGTGGATGCCTCGCGTTCGGGGGGAGGCCGGGAAGGCGTCCCAGTCCTCGTAGTTGTCCTCGATGCGCTGCGTCAGGAACGGCAGGTCACCGCCCAGGTGAGCGATGTGGAATCGGATCGACAGGAACCGCCACGGCACGTCCGCCTTCAGCAGGTGCAGGACCGCCGTGGCGTCCACGTGTGCATGGGTGTCGATCGTGCGAATCCCGGTCACGGCGTCGCCCCTCTCGGTCCGTGCGCCAAGTGTCCCCCGTCCGCGGGACGCCGCTGCCGGCCGCGGGCGGTCCCGATGAGCGAGAGCGACAGCACGAACGGTCCGGATGGTCAATAGCTTCGACTGGTGACGACCGGCAACCAGACATACCCGCATCTCCTCGCGCCCGGCACGATCGGGCCGATGACCCTCGACAATCGAGTGGTTCTGCCCGCGATGGACATGAACCTGTGCGAGGACGGCGAGATCCACCAGGGCGACATCGACCACTTCGTCGCCCGCGCGGCCGGCGGCACCGGCCTGATCATCACCGGGTGCTGCGCGGTCGCGTACCCGACCGGGTCGACCAGCCTCAAGGAGCCCGGCCTGTCGGAGGACCGGTTCATTCCCGGCCTCACGGCGCTCGCCGACGCGGTCCACGACGCGGGCAGCAAGCTGTGCGTGCAGATGACGCACCACGGTCGGGTTGCCCGCATCGACACCCTCGAGGGCCGCGCGATGCTGGTGCCGTCGCAGCCGAAGCCGCCGGGCGACATGAGCGCGATGGTCGACTGCACGCCCGAGGAGCTCGGCAAGATGGCCGCGATCCAGGGTGGCAAGAAGGCGTCGTACCGGGAGGCAACGCACGACGACCTGGCGTGGCTGGTGACGATGTTCGCGGACGCCGCCGAGCGGGTCCGCAAGGCGGGTGTCGATGCCGTCGAGATCCACTGCGCACACAACTACGTGCTCGGCGGATTCCTGAGCCGCTACTCGAACCAGCGCACCGACGAGTACGGCGGGTCGCTGGAGAACCGCGCCCGGCTCGCCTGCGAGGTGATCCGCGCCGTCAAGGAGCGCGCCGGCGACGACCTGGCGATCATCGTGCGCGTCGCGGGCCAGGAGTACGGCGAATCCGACGGGCTGACCGCCGACGAGGCGGCCGCCGCCGCCGTCCTGTTCGAGCGGGCCGGTGCGGACGCCATCCACGTCACCGGCACCGCACTCAACGCGTTCGCGAACTTCACCGACGGCCCGCTGCCGGACAAGGTCGGCTACTACACCGACAACGCGTCGGTCATCAAGCGCGCGGTCTCGATTCCGGTGATCACCGTCGGCCGGATGCTGCCCGACGTCAGCGAGCGGCTGATCGCCGAGGGCCGCACCGACTTCGCGGCGATGGGCAGGCAGCTGCTTGCCGATCCCGGGCTGGTGAACAAGCTGAAGGAGGGCCGCGCCGCGCAGGTCCGGCCCTGCATCAACTGCTACGTGTGCGTGCAGGAGAACTTCTGGGACGACACCCCGCTGTGCGCGGTCAACCCCACCCTCGGCAACGAGACCCTGCTGCCGTTCCCCGCGATCAAGGCCCGCAAGCACGTCGTCGTCGTCGGCTCCGGCCCGGGCGGGCTCGAGTCCGCCCGGATCGCCGCCGAGCGCGGCCACCGGGTCACCGTCCTGGAGAAGTCGGACCGGCTCGGCGGCACCCTGTGGTTCTCCAGCCTCACTACCCCCGACAACGGCCGCCTGCTGGACTGGCTGGCCGGCGAGACCGCACGGCTCGGCGTCGAGGTCCGACTCAACACCGCGGCCACCGCGGCGTCGGTGCGTGCGCTCGCTCCGGACGCCGTCATCGTCGCGACCGGCGCGGTGCGCGCACGCCCGAACGTGCCCGGCGGCGACCTGCCGCACGTGCAGACCGGTGACACGATGCGCGCGCTGATGACCGGGTCCGGCGACGTCTCCGACCAGTCGCTGCTCTTCCGCACCCTCGGCAAGGTGGCGGGGCTGACCGGAATCACCAAGAGCGCAAACCGGATTCGTGACCTGAGCAGCCGCTTCCTGCGGTTCGTCCCGATGGCGAGGAACGTCGTCGTGATCGGCGGCTCGCTGGTCGGTCTCGAGCTCGCCGAGTTCCTCGCCGAACGCGGCAGCCGCGTCACCCTGATCGAGGAGGGCAAGCAGCTCGGCGTGCCGATGGCGATGCCGCGCCGCTGGACCGCGGTCAAGCACGCCCGCGAGGTCGGCGTGAACATCCACCGCACGGCGACGGTCACCCGGATCACCCGCAAGACCGTCGAGTTCACCGCTGGCGGCGAAACCCTCACGGTGCCCGCCTCGCTGGTCGTGGTGGCCACCGGGGTCTCGGCGTCGGCACCGCTCGCCGACGCGCTCGCCGCGGACGGCGTCGACGTCCGCGTTGTCGGCGACGCCGGATCCGTCGACTACATCGAGGGTGCGATGCACTCGGCATGGAAAGTCGCCGCGACGATCTGAGTCGCGTTCCGCCGCCACCGACCTCGGGGGGGAGAACCCACCACCCACGGGAGGGGAGAACCAAATCCCGGGCGCAACTCGACAGCACCAGCCCCACCACAATCTTTTCATCACCAACTTCGG